>JANPCA010000343.1:0-2033 GCA_031430715.1 Hyphomicrobiales bacterium
GCACAAGGGCCTCTATGTGAGGAAGGGCCAGATGGATGTGGAGAGGCCCGATGGCCCATGGGGCAAGTCCGTGGTGCGGCGGCAAGGCAGCGACCTGACCATCGTTACCTACTCGAAGATGGTGTTCGAAGCGCTCGCCGCCGCCGATGCCTTGAGTGCTACTGGCATTGAGGCGGACGTCATCGACATCCGCACCCTGAACCCTCTCGATGACGAGACCATGGTGCAATCGGTATCACGTACTGGCCGTGCCATGGTGGTCACCGAATCGGTGCTGACTTCGGGTTTTGCCGCCGAACTCTCGGCGCGCCTCTCCGAGCGCTGCTTCGAGTTTCTGGAAGAGCCGGTCGTCCGTGTCTGCGGCGAAGATATTCCCATCCCCGTATCGCCAGGACTTGAGCGCGGGGCGGTGCCGTCGGCACAGCTCATTTCCGAAGTGGGCCAGTGGCTGGTGAAGCGGGTGGCGCCGTCATGGGCCGCATAGTCGAGATGCCGCTGCCGCGGCTGGGCGAGACGATGGACGAGGGCCGCATCGGCCTGATTATCAAGAAGCCGGGCGAACGTTTCAAGCGCGGCGAAACCTTGCTTGAAGTGGAAAGCGACAAGACCACTGTGGAAGTGCCGGCCCTCCAGGATGGCATCCTGATCGAGTGGCTGGTGGCCAGCGACGAGATGGTCCCCGTCGACAGCGCCATCGCACGGATCGAGATTGAGGGCGAAGCCGTGGCGGAAGTGAAAGTGAAGGCCACGGGCAACACTCCACCTGTTCCCTCCCCCTTGCGGGGAAGGTCTGTTGCGAAGCAACAGGGGTGGGGGCCGCATTCCCGCCCGCCCGCCTCGACTGCGGCGCGGGCCGCCGCACGGCGGACCGGCATCGAACTGGCCATGGTCACCGGCACCGGGCGCAATGGCCGCATCACCCGTAATGATCTCGCCGCAGCGGCGCGCCCGGGCCGCGCCACCTATCATGTGGAGACACCGAAAGGGAAAATCTTCTTCCGCGAGTGGCCGGCCACGGGCGTGGCCAGGGGCACGGCCTTGCTGATCCACGGCCTTTTCGCCGACTCGCAAAGTTTCACCACGCTCGGCCGCAAGCTGGCGGCATGGGGTTTCCGCACCCTGGCACTCGATCTTCCGGGACATGGCCATAGCATCGCCGGAGTTACGGCATTGAACGATATGGCACAGGCCGTCGAAGCCGCCTTGCCTGAGCGGCGGCTTCACATCGTCGGGCATTCCTATGGCGCCCTCATCGCTTCTTTTCTGCCGGCACATGCGCAGTCCCTGACTTTGCTCAGCCCCGCCGGCTGCGGCGAGGAGATCAACGGCGGTTTCGTCGCCGCCATGCTGGCGGGCCGTATCGATCATGGTTTAAGCTTCCTCGGCGAAACCGTTCCAGCGGAAGCGCAAGCCTTGTTTGCCGATCATCTTGCAACGCATGGCGGCCAGCTGCGCGCCATCGCGGCGGGCGTTGCCGAGGATGGCAATCAAACCGTTTCAATCCTCGACAAGCTCGAAGGCCTGACCATTCCGGTCCGCGCCGTCTTCCTGCGTGATGACGCTGTGATCCCCGCCCACCATGCCCTGAACCTTCCGTCGAACGTGTCCGTGCGCTTCCTCAAGGGCGCCAGCCACTTGCCCCACTGGCGCGATCCGGATTTGATCGCAGCCCTGGTGGCTCACTCTACCGTGTGATCTTCTTTTCCGCCTCGCGCTTGTGCATCGCCAGCGCCATCAGGCGCCGGTCGCGCCAAGCTTGCGCTTCGGCCAATTTCTCGCGCGGCACGGCGGCGCGGCGTTCCGCATCGAGCGCCATGCCGATAGCGGGCGGCCAGTCCGGCGCATTGGCCTGTGGTTTCCCAACCCGGCGGATGGTCTCGCCATAGCGCGCCATGTAATCGGCAATACCGTCCGGCGCATTGAGATCGATGGTCTCGATCGGCCCCATGAAACTCCAGCGCAGCGCCAGGCCCTCGGTGACCGTCTTGTCGAGATCCTCGGCACTCACATAACCCTGCGCGATGAGACGGAAG
>JANPCA010000344.1:0-1941 GCA_031430715.1 Hyphomicrobiales bacterium
TTTCTTGACCGGGACGGTGGCGTAGGCGAACTCGCCCGAGGCCGGGATCAGAGTGACCGCCCGTACCAGCCCCTCGGCGGTGTCGGGATCCGCTAGCGGCCGGAATACCTCAAAGGAAATCTGCGGCAGGCGGTTGCCGAATGCCGTGAGGTCTAACTCTTCCAGCACCACATAAGCCGTGCCGCGATAGGCGGGCGTGTTGGTTGCCCCCATTTTTGCCGAAATAAACGGATCGGCGGTCTGCACCTCGTCACCCGGATACCAGCGCCAAGTGACGCCAGTCATGCCCATCGCCTTGCCATCGGCCCAAACCCGGCCAATTCCTGTGATTGGGCCTTCACACAGGGCAACCGCGAAGGAGGCGAAGTACAAGTATTCGGTCGTTGTGACCTTGCCGCCACCGCCACATTGGCCGCCGCCTTGGCTGGTGGTCCTAGACTCTTCGCGGAAATCCGTGGCCCAGAGGATGTTGCCACCGATCCGCATCCGGCCATAAAGCCGCGGGATCACCGCCCCTTCGGTCGAGGAGGTGATGCGCAGGCTATCAAGTCGTGCGCCTTCGATGCGCTGGGCGGGTGCCAGAGACGACACGATCCAGTTGTCGACGACCGAGCCGATGGTGGATCCGATGAAACCGCCGATGGCAGCACCGGAAAAGCCGAGGATGGCACCGCCGCAAGCGCCGCCAATCGCGGAGCCGACGGCCCCGAGAACAAGAGTTGCCATATGTGAGGTCTCAGCTTTCGGGAAACAGGAACGCGAAGGCGATGCGCCGCCGCCATGTTGGGGTCAGGACTTCCTCGATGACGCCAAGGTGCTCGTAGGAATGGATGAAACTGTCGGGGGTGGTCAGAATGCCGACATGCTTGGCAATGGCGCGCGGTGTCATGCGGAACAGAACAAGTGCGCCGGGTGTGGCATCCACAATGGCGATCTCAGCCATCATACGCCGTGCCCCCTTCGCCAGCACTTCATGTGGCCCGGTTTCGCCCCAATCCCGGCTATAGGCCGGGATTGGAAATGACTCTACGCCCACCACCTCGCGCCAGACACCGCGCGCCAGACCAAGGCAATCGCAACCTACGCCGCGCAGACTGGCCTGATCATGGTAAGGCGTGCCGAGCCAAGAACGGGCCGCGGCAAGTACAAGGTCGGGATCAGCGGCGGTCACAGCACATTCCCCTCATTGCCATCGCCCCGGCTGGCATAGCGCAGCACGGCATCCTGGCCGGGGATGTTCGGGAAGCCGCGAAAGTTGACGGTGTTGGCGAATTTGGCACCGCAGGTCGCCATCCGCTTGTCGCAGCCTGCGCGCGCGATGAACGCGTCGCCCTCGGAAATGGCGCGCACCGGCGCTTCCAGCAGGGTCAAGGTTATGATGCTGCCCGCCAGGTAATGCGCCAGCACTTCAGTGACGCGCCCGGCATTCGCGCCGCTGGTCCAGATGATGGTGCCAGACGTGAACCAGCCTGTAGCGAAACCCGTCAAGCCGGATGCCATGAATGCGCGGTCGCGCAGCAGGTCGGTAACAAGGCCGGTGCCCTTGTAGGTGGGGTTTTCCAGATTGATCCCGCAGCGCGCGTCGCCCAGCGCCGCGTCACAACTCGCCTGAAATGTCCGCCCAACCGTCTGACCCAACACATGCGCGAGGCTGCGGACTTCGGCAACAAAGGCCATCCGGCCGCGCCTGATTTGACCCACCGCACCACGCCGCAGCAAGACGCGCTGGCTGGAGTCCGCCCAATTGACCCGCCAAAGTTCGACTTGCGCCGCGTCCCAACGCCCGTCGATGATGTCGGTCTCCGTGATCCGATCAGAGGTCAGCACACCCTCGGCGTCCTGCGCATCCACCGAGAGATCGGAGCCGGAGCGCACCTCAGAGGCGGCAAACCCGCTCTCCGGTTCGAAATCGGTGCCATCGAAGGTCAGAACCCGGTCATG
>JANPCA010000345.1:0-1701 GCA_031430715.1 Hyphomicrobiales bacterium
TTTGAATCGAGGTCTTCCCAAATCAGCGAAAGTTGTGATTCAAGATGGTGGCTGGCAGGGAGGCCAGTTTGCCATGCCGAGACCTCATTCCATGGATTTGCGTGAACGGATCGCGGAAGCGGTCCATTCTGGTATGTCTTGGATTACGGTGACAGTGCATTTGATTGTCAATTGGGGATTACGGATTACGGTGACAGTGAATTTGATTGTCGGGATTACGGTGACAGTGCATTTAATTGTCAATTCCATGTAATTCTTCAACAAAGCTGGATTCCGGCTTTCGCCGGAATGACGGAAGTGGGGACTGTGTTCAACCCGCCTTCTCTCCCACAATCATGTAATTCACACCCATGTCCCGGCTCACCCGCCAGTCCCTTGCCAGTGGACGATAGACCACGCCGGTCTCGCCTTTCACCTCCACCCCGTTCGCTCCAAGCCAGCCCTTCAGTTCATCCGGAGTGATGAACTTCTCCCATTGGTGTGTGCCTTTGGGGAGCCAGCCGAGGACGTATTCGGCGCCGATGATGGCGAGGCTGAAGGATTTGAGGGTGCGGTTTAGCGTTGCCACAAACATCAGGCCGCCCGGCTTCAGCATGCTGCAGCAGCTTCTGGTGAAAGCTGCCGGGTCGGAGACGTGCTCGATCACTTCCATGTTGAGGATGACGTCGAATTGTTCGCCCGCAGATGCCAGGTCCTCGGCCGTCCCCACCCGGTAGGCGATGTCGATCCCCACTTCGGCGGCGTGGACGCTGGCCGTCTTGATGTTCTTTTCCGAGGGATCGACGCCGACGACCGCCGCACCCAGCCGCGCCATCGGTTCGCTCAGCAGCCCGCCGCCGCAGCCGATGTCGAGGAAGCGCAGGCCCTCGAAGGGCCGCCGCACCAGGGGGTCACGCCCCATGCGGGCGCAGACCTGCTCCTTGATGAACTGCAGCCGGACCGGATTGAACACATGCAGCACCCCGAATTTGCCTTTGGGGTTCCACCATTCGGCGGCCATGGCGGAAAATTTCTCGACCTCGGAAGGGTCGAGCGACGGGGCAAACGCGGTCATGGGCGGCATCCAAATTTCTGCTGTGGCGATTATTGCATAAGCAAAGCCCGTCATCTATGAGTACGCCGCGCCGCACTTAAGGGTTCAATTCTGCAGCCGATAAGAGCCTCGAACCGGACCTTCTTAAAGGTTTCGGGCGGCGGGGATATGAAAGGTTTGGCCGATGGGCCGTTTGGTCATGAAGTTTGGCGGCACGTCGGTGGCGGATATCGAAAGAATCCGCAACGTGGCCCGCCATGTCGAGCGTGAAGTGAAGGCCGGCCACCATGTGGCCGTGGTGGTCTCGGCCATGGCCGGCACCACCGACAAGCTGGTGGGCTGGTGCCGCGAGGCAGCCCTGATCCACGATGCGCGCGAATATGATGCCATCGTCGCGTCGGGCGAGCAGGTGACGGCGGGACTGCTGGCCATCGTGCTGCAGGACATCGCCATTCCGGCGCGCTCATGGGCCGGCTGGCAGATTCCGCTCAAAACCGATGGCGTCCATGGCGCCGCCCGCATCGCCGAGATCGACGGCGATGAAATCAGGAAGCGCATGGAGCAGGGCCAGGTGGCGGTGATCGCCGGCTTCCAGGGCATCGGCCCCGACAAGCGCATCACCACGCTGGGCCGTGGCGGCTCGGATACCTCGGCGGTTGCCATTGCCG
>JANPCA010000346.1:0-2024 GCA_031430715.1 Hyphomicrobiales bacterium
GCGCTGGCCGCCGCTGACAAACTTGCCGCCGAAGGCATCGAGGCGGAAGTCATCGATCTGCGCACCATCCGCCCGATGGATATCGCCACCGTGGTAGAGAGTGTGAAGAAAACCAACCGCTGTGTTGCGGTGGAGGAGGGCTATCCGCAATTCTCGGTCACCTCCGAGATCGCCGCCCAAATCATGACCCATGCCTTCGACTACCTCGACGCACCCGTCGCCCGCGTCGCCGGCAAGGACGTTCCCATGCCCTACGCGGCCAATCTCGAAAAACTGGCGCTGCCCAATGCCGATGAGGTGGTCGCCGCAGCAAAGGCTATCCTTTATGTCTGATCACGGCCACCACCATCACGACCACAGCCACGAAACCCATCCGCACCAGCTGCAGCCGCCCCACGAGGTGTTCCATGACTCGAAGGCCGGCGAAGTGGCCCGCGCCTGGGTCACCAATGGCGGTTTGAGCCTGTCGTTGCATGCCATGGCCTTCGGCAAGGCCGAGACCTGGGGCCATGTGCTGGCTGGCATGGCCCAGCAGGTGGCGGTCGCCTGCGCCGAAGCGGGTGCCGGCAACGCCGCCGACAATTTTGCGGCGATCCGTAAGGCGCTGAACGAGGACCTGGCCAAGATGGCGGCGCAATTGTCGCCGCTGGCCAAGAAGTAAAGGCAGGCAATGGCCGATCCCGCCAAGCGCCGCGCCACCTATGCCGATCTTGTAGCGGTACCGCCGCATTTGGTGGCCGAGATCATCCACGGCGCGCTGGTGACGCACCCGCGGCCGGCACCTCGGCATGCGGGAGCCCAAATCAACTTGGGTGCCAGCTTGGCGCCCGGAAACCAATGGGGGAAGGGCGGCCCCGGCGGCTGGGTGTTTTTCAGCGAGCCCGAACTCCACCTTGGCGGCAATGTCGTCGTTCCGGATATTGCCGGGTGGCGCCGCGAGCGGTTGCCGGCGCTTCCGGAGACTGCTTATTTTGAGCTGGCGCCGGATTGGGTATGTGAGATCATTTCGGATTCGACCGAACATTATGACAAGAACGCCAAGCGCGGCATCTATGGCGACGCCGGTGTGCCGTTCCTATGGCTGCTCGACCCGCGCGGCAAGCTGCTTGAAGTATTCCAACTGGCTGCGGCCAAATGGTTGTTGTTCCAGACCTTCACGGGAAGCGACGAGGTTCGCGCCGTGCCCTTTGAAGCAACGCCCTTTCCCCTTGGCCAACTCTGGCCACTCGATCAACCCGACGCGACCTAAGTGCGGAGATAGTCCCATGCCCGTCAACATTCTCATGCCCGCCCTGTCGCCCACCATGGAAAAGGGCAAGCTCGCCAAGTGGCTGAAGAAGGAGGGTGACAAAGTCAAATCCGGCGACATCCTGGCCGAGATCGAAACCGACAAGGCCACCATGGAAGTGGAAGCTGTCGATGAAGGTATCCTGGCCAAGATACTGATCGCCGACGGCACCGACGATGTGCCGGTCAATACGCCGATCGCGGTGATCCTCGGTGAGGGTGAGAAGGTGGGCGATATTCCCACGGCGGCGAAGTCCCCCACCCCAAGCCCTCCCAACAGGGGGGAGGGGCTTGCTGCATCTGCCTCTTCTCCCTCCCCCTTGGTGGGGGAGGGCCGGGGTAGGGGGGATGGTGCCGCTAGCACCGGCGGGAGGGTCTTCGCCTCCCCTCTCGCAAGGCGCATCGCCAAGTCCAAGGGCATCGACATCGCGGCGCTGCTCGGCTCCGGCCCCCATGGCCGCATCGTGTTGAAGGACGTTGAGAATGCAAAACCGGGCGCCGCCCCCGCCCCGAAGCCCGCCGCGATGCCAGCCGGCATTTCCGACGACGCCGTCCTCAAGCTTTTCGATCCCGGCAGCTTCGACCTGGTGCCCCATGACGGCATGCGCAAGACCATCGCCCGCCGCCTCACCGAATCGAAGCAGACCATCCCGCATTTCTATGTGGCGGTCGATGTGACACTCGACAACCTGCTGGCGCTGCGCGAGCGCCTCAACCTGCAGGCGCCGAAGGACAAG
>JANPCA010000347.1:0-6632 GCA_031430715.1 Hyphomicrobiales bacterium
TCTATCCGCGCTCGCCATATGGCGTGGCAAAGCTCTACGCGTACTGGATCACCGTGAACTATCGCGAGGCCTATGGCCTGTTCGCATGCAACGGCATCCTGTTCAATCATGAGTCACCGCTGCGCGGTGAGACCTTCGTGACCCGAAAAATAACTCGCGCCCTGGCCCGAATGCACCTGGGTCTGCAAGGTTGTCTGTATCTGGGTAACCTTGGGGCGCGCCGTGATTGGGGCCATGCCCGCGATTACGTGGAGATGCAATGGCGCATGCTGCAGCAGGACCAGCCGGAAGACTACGTAATTGCGACGGGCGTGCAGCATTCGGTGCGCGACTTCGTGACTCGGGCGGCGGGCGAGCTGGGCATCACGATCGACTGGCAGGGTAGTGGGCCCGACGAGAAGGGCATTGTCAGCTCGGCCCCGGCCGATTCGGCGATGAAGCCCGGCCAGTGCATCACCGCCATCGACCCGCGTTACTTTCGCCCGGCCGAGGTCGAGACCTTGCTCGGCGATCCGCGCAAGGCCCGCGAGAAGCTCGGCTGGGTGCCAACGACAACGTTCGAGGAACTAGTGGCCGAGATGATGGCGGCCGACCTGTTGCTGGCCCGACGTGACAAGCATTCGAGCGAGGCGGGCTTCCGGACGCCGAGTCATCATGAGTGAGCCCGGATGAGCCTTGGCGCAGTACTTGGTTTTATCGTCAAGCATCCGCTGAATCGGGGCAATCGGGCCCGCGCTGTGGGTCGATTCCTGCGCTGGCAGTTGGCATCGAGGCTGCTGCCTTTCCCGGTTGCCCTGCCATTCGTCGACGGACTACGCTTGTTCGTCGAGCGGGGCATGACCGGCGCCACCGGCAATTACTACTGCGGGCTGCATGAAGCGGAGGACATGGCCTTCGTCCTCCATTTCATGCGGCCTGGAGATACTTTCTACGATATCGGTGCGAATGTCGGTTCTTATTCACTGCTGGCTGCAGCCGCCGGAGTGAGGAGAGTAGTTGGCTTCGAACCGTCTACCGTGACCAGCGCAAAGTACCAACGCAATATTGACTTGAATGGATTGAACGACAGCATTTCTTTCCACCGAGTTGCTCTAGGCGGCGACGATGGCGAGCTAGCCTTTACGATGGGGGCGGATACGACCAATCATGTCGTCGCGGACGGTGAAGTGGCTCAAGCCACGGAAGTCGTGCCGGTACGCCGATTCGACGAATATTTCGCGGGTGGGCAGCCGTCGTTTATCAAGATAGATGTCGAGGGCTTTGAAGCGCAGGTATTGGCCGGTGCAGGTAACGGGCTTCGGGATCCCGCGCTGATGGGATTGCTGATAGAGGACAACGGCAGCGACCATCGCTATGGAGCGAGAGGATCGGTGTCGGATCTTGTTCGGGGCAACGGATTTATTGAATTTCGTTACGATTCTTCGACCAGGACCTTGTCGCCGGACGTTAGTGGAAAAGCGACCGGCAATCTGCTCTTCTTGCGAGACCAGGACGCGGCCAGTGATCGGGTCCGCTCGGCGCGCCAGTTTCAACTTGTCAATGGATGGATCTGAATCGATGGAAGCGACTTCGCGCATCTTCGTAGCCGGTCACCGCGGGCTGGTCGGGTCGGCTATCGTTCGTCGGTTGCGGGCCGAGGCAGCGGATCAACTGATCCTGCGCACTCGTCAAGAGCTGGACCTCACCGACCAGGCAGCAGTGGAGTCCTTCTTCGCCACGGAGAAGCCCGAATACGTTTTCATGGTGGCAGGCAAGGTCGGCGGCATCCTGGCCAACGACACCTATCCGGCCGAGTTCCTGCGCGAAAACCTGGCCATGCAGACCAATGTGATCCATAGCGCCTGGCGGCATGGCGTACGCAAGCTGTGCTTCACCGGCTCGTCGTGCATCTACCCCAAGCTGGCGCCGCAGCCGCTGAAGGAGGAGTCCCTGTTGACTGGCCCCCTGGAGCCAACAAACGAGTGGTATGCCATCGCCAAGATTGCCGGCATCAAGATGTGCCAGGCCTATCGCCGGCAGTACGGTTTCGACGCGATCAGCCTGATGCCGACGAATCTGTACGGCCCGGGCGACCATTTCAACCTGCAGACTTCGCACGTGTTGCCGACGCTGATCCGAAAATTCCATGAGGCGAAAGCGCAGGGCGATCGCGAAGTCGTGATCTGGGGTACCGGCACGCCGCGACGGGAGTTCCTGCACGTGGACGACGTGGCCGAAGCGGCGGTATTCCTCATGCGCAACTACTCGGAGGAGCAATTCATCAATGTCGGCAGCGGCGAGGACCTGACGATCCGGGAGCTGGCGGAACTGATTGCCCAGGTGGTCGGCTACACGGGTGCCATCGTCACCGACACCAGCAAGCCAGACGGCACGCCCCGGAAATTGATGGACGTCTCGCGATTGAATGCGCTTGGCTGGCGACCCCGTATCGGCCTGCGCGAGGGTATCGAGAGTACCTATCATTGGTTTCTGGCCGATGGTGCTTGAGCTGAGGCGCGAACGATGAAAGTCCTGGTCACTGGCGGCGCAGGATTCATCGGCAGCCACACCTGCCTGGAATTGGCCGCGCGCGGGCACGAGGTCGTGATCGCCGACTCGCTTGTCAACAGCTCGCCGAACGTACTTCTGCGGCTGGAAGAACTGGCTGGCCGCCCATTCATTTTCTACCGCCTGGATTTGCGCGACGGCGCGGCGATGGCCACGATGTTTTCCGAGCACCGCTTCGATGCCGTGGTGCATTTCGCGGCACTGAAGGCTGTTGGAGAATCGTGCGAGCAGCCGTTAGCGTATTTCGACAACAATATCGGTGGCAGCATTGCCTTGCTGCAGGCGATGCAATCCGCAAACGTCGACAAGCTGGTCTTCAGTTCCTCTGCCACGGTCTATGGCGAGCCCGATACGCTGCCAGTGGAGGAGGGCGCTCCGCTGCGGATCGGCAATCCTTATGGCCGCACCAAGCTGATCGTCGAGCAGATGCTCGAGGATCTATCGCGGGCCGACCCTGCCTTCCATTCCGTGAGCCTGCGTTACTTCAATCCGGTCGGCGCGCACCCGAGCGGCCGCATTGGCGAGGATCCGCGCGGCAAGCCGAACAACCTGATGCCCTATGTTTGCCAGGTCGCGGTCGGACGC
Organism: Hyphomicrobiales bacterium; assembly: GCA_031430715.1. Lineage (GTDB taxonomy): Bacteria > Pseudomonadota > Alphaproteobacteria > Rhizobiales > Aestuariivirgaceae > Aestuariivirga. The sequence goes on from JANPCA010000347.1 coordinate 3,133, forward strand.
CTTGAGAGGCTGGCTGTGTATGGCAACGATTGGTCAACGCCAGATGGCACCGGCGTCCGGGATTACCTGCATGTGGTCGACTTGGCCCGGGCTCACGTGGCGGCGCTGGATTTCCTTCGCGATAGGCAGCGCAGCCTCACAGTCAACCTGGGCACTGGACACGGAATCAGCGTGCTGGAGTTGTTGCGCACGTTCGAGCGTGTAACTGGAAAACAGGTTCCGCACGAGTTCGTTGGCCGACGTGCGGGCGATGTGGCAACCCTGTTTGCCGACCCGTCACTCGCGCATCGGGAGCTGGGCTGGAAAGCAGAACTCGACCTGGAATCCATGTGCCGCGACGCCTGGCGCTGGCAGTGCCAGAACCCTAGCGGCTTTGACGGGGAGCCCTAGAGCCCCACTCATGAATCACCTGCGCCGCATCCTCCGGATCAATCCTTCTCCGAAACCCCAGCTCCAGCGCCAGCTCCTGCATGTGACTATCTTCCGACCGATCGCTCGACCGCATCGTGGCCAAGCCGCGGAAGTGGGCAATCTCGCGGCGAACGAGTCACCACTTGCAATAATCGCATTTTGCGATATAGTGTCCAGTATCGCATTTTGAGATATCTCCTTGCGGGTCGTTTCTAACAAAGCGCTCGTGGACTTTGCAGCCAAGCACCCGGATGCGGAAGCACCGCTGCAGGCGTGGAGGAAGATCATTGAGGCCGGCGAGTACCAGCACTTCGCCGGGCTCAAAAGCGTACTCCATACGACTGACAGAGTCGGCGACTTCTACATTTTCGACATCGGCGGGAACAAGTATCGGATCATTTCCGCGATTCATTTCAACCGCCAGATGCTTTTCGTGAGGCACGTATTCACTCATGGTGAGTACAACAAGTGGAAGCCGTGACCATGAATGCAAAATTCAAGAAGCTCGCGCAGCACTTTCGCGCGCTGGAGGCGGAGATCCCGCTCAAGCCTATCCGGAATCATGAGGACTACGGTCGCGCGGTAGACGCGCTCAACGCGCTATTGGATGCTGGGGCGGCGAATCAAGAGCACCCTCTGGCAAACCTCGCCGCGACTCTGGGGGAGCTGATTGGTGATTTTGACGACCAGCACTTTCCCGCTGCGAGTGTCAGCGGAGTCGCCATGCTCAGCTTCCTCATGGAGCAGCACAACCTCAAGCAAGGCGACCTACCCGAGATTGGCACCCAGAGTGTTGTATCCGAAATCATCAATGGCAAGCGGGAGATAAACCTTCGGCAGGTCAGGGGACTCAAGGAGCGTTTTGGTGTTAGCGCGGACGCTTTTGTTTGACTATGGCGGCTGATGGCCGAATGGGCCGGGGGCTAGCGCCGCGCACGGAGTGATAACGCAGGTAGCGCTTTTACCTCGTCAGGCAGATCCAGATCGTCCGGGTCCGGATGCCAGCACGCCGGCGAGTTGTACATGTCTTGTAGCGCGAACAAGGGCGGCACCGCCTTCAATCCGTAGAGTTCCGGACTGTCAGCAGCCCTTGCGGCGGCGACTTTTACGAACCACGCGCGGGGTCGGCGATGGATTTCGAAGCCATCCAGCCCGGCCAGCGAGGGCCGCGTCAGCACGGCTACGTGAATTCGCTGCGGAATCTGGGTAATCCAGCCTTCGGCATGCAAAACGCTTGGCCCCATTGCAATTGCTGACGGGTATTTGCTCAACAGCGCTTCGATGCGCATCGCCGGCGTCACCGCTTCCCGGGTCGAGAGGTTGTAGTAAATTCCCGCGCGAGTTCCGGCCTTGGCGATCAAGCCCGACGCCGCCCATCGGGCGATATACACCGAGGCCATGGCCCGGGACCATCCTGTGTTCCGGGCCAGCATCGGCAACGTCATCACCGCCGGCAAGGCCCGGAGCCGTTGCAAGGACGAGAGCGCAGACCCGCTCATGCGCCGGGCGGCCGCTTGAGATCCAGAGTGTCTTCGTCCACGGACCCGGGCGCTTCAATCGCGTCGGCGATCCTCGCTAAAACCTGACGGGTGTAGTCCACCATCTCGGCGATGCCCTGCGGCCAGTATCGCTGCCACGCCGATTCCGACAGGAACGGTCGCAGGTCTTTCTGCGCCAGCGCGATCACTTCGTCCCGATCACTGGCCAGGAACACGCGCAACGCGGCGGCTACCGAGCGTGAACCGACGGTTTTGTACGCACTTACGTTGTGTTGGTATTGAGCGACCACGGTGGCGAAGTGCGCGCGTCGCCTGCCCAGCGCGAATGTGATTCGCGGTCGATTGATCGTTTTACGGATCACGTATATAACCTAACAATAGTGTTAGGATATATATACAACTTTGAACGGTCATAGTCAATCGGTGAGGCCGGGCTGGCACTGGCCGACGCGCGCGGCAACTGCTGGACAAGAGATATTCCCGCGCCGCGCCGCATCGGCACTGGAATCCGTTCTTGATCGAGCAGGGTGCCGGTTCCCGCTGACCCGCCAGTTATAACAATGTTATTGCAACTCAGAGCGGCGCGGTATAACATCGTTGCAACATAACAGCCTGTCGAGGGTTTCGCCCATGCTTATTTCAATTCGCCGGATCGGCAATTCCCATGGAGTCATCATTCCCAGGCTGCTGCTTGAACAGGCGGGTCTGGAGCATGAGGTTGATCTCACTGTCGAGGACGACACTATCATCTTGCGCAAGCCCGCCCGCCCGGTGCGCCAGGGTTGGGCCGAGGCCAGCGCCAGGATCGCCAGCACCGGTGATGATGTCCTGGTGATGCCTGATTTCACCAACGAGGGTGACAAGGAGTTGGTCTGGTGAGCAATGTTGTCCGTGGCCAGATTTGGCTGGTGCAGCTTGATCCCACCATCGGTAGCGAAATTCAGAAGACCCGCCCCTGCGTGGTGATTTCGCCACCCGAGATGCACGACATACTTCGAACCGTGATCGTAGCTCCGATGACTACGGGCAGTCGGCCTGCCCCGTACCGCATCCCCGTCACGCATGCCGGCAAGAAGGGCTTGATCTTGTTGGATCAAATCCGGACTGCCGACAAGGTGCGGCTGGTGAAGCGGATAGGCGCCTTGAGTGCGAAGACGCTCGGGGCGGTGCTCACAACGTTGCAAGAGCAATTTTCCGAGTGAATTCCTTTAACGCTTGCAGGTGCAGCTGCTCGGGCAGAACTTCTGCTTCAATTCATTACTGTGGCAATTCCAGTTAACGGTATCGCCGTCGATGCTCACGTCGAACCACAGGTGTTTGCCGTCGAGCGCTTCGTGCGCGTGTTGCGGCAACTTCGACGAGAAGCCAACTTCGATCCGGCCCGGGTGCCTGCCGATGTCAACGTAGCTGACGTACGCGCCGCTCATCGTGCCCGGCTCGGGCAGGCCGGCCTCGGTGTTGGACTGCGGTAGCGAGCCCTTCGCGTGCACGTGCTCGGCGATTGCGAGCTTGGCGGCCGCGGCCAGCGATGCCCCCTCGCTGACCTGCGCCCGCTGCGTGAAGTTCTGGTATTCGCCAATCGCAAACACG
>JANPCA010000348.1:0-19250 GCA_031430715.1 Hyphomicrobiales bacterium
GGCCTGTCACGCCGAAGGTCGCGGGTTCGAGCCCCGTCACTCGCGCCAGTGTTTTCAAGCACTTGGTACGGCCCGTGGTTCTGAATTCCAACCGCCGTTGCCGGCGAATTCCAACCTTCTTTCATTTTTCATTCTCTCTCGGAGCAATGCGGCCGCGTCTCATCGCCCGCCGCCTGTTCTGCCTCGTCCCAGCGTGTCAGCACATGGGGCTTTGCCCATGCGGACAGCCATGCGGCATGCTGAACTGGAACGGCGTGGCGAAGGGCTTCGTTTTGTGTTTGGGTGGCCTGGGGTCCGTCAATCAACGCCAAGGATAACGCCATGCTGAAGTCATCTTTCAAAATCGCGGCGGCCGTTGCCGCTTTCATCAGTACCAGCCCGCCAGCGTCTGCCGACAACCTGGTGTTTTCGTACACACTTAGTGCTCAGTCCTGGTTCACAACTCTCGCGCAGAGCGTCAGGTTGAGTGAAGGCGGGGTCTTGCGTATCCCCTTCACCAATCCGGTGGCTGGCCTGGTCTCTGTGACATTCACGGCCGAATGCCAGATTATCGCGGCCTCGACATCAACGCTGGGGGTGGATATTTGGATCGATAACACGGTCGTCCCTGTGACGAATGGCGACGACGCAATTTGCGCCGGCCGCGGAGCGAACGTCCAAGGCGGCTGGACCAGGCATTCGATCACGGTGGCACGTTCGCTCACCGCCGGCAGTCATTTCGTGCGGGTGGACGCGATAACCAGTGGCCTCCATAATGGAGCGCGACTCGATGACGTTACGCTGCTGATTTCACGATAGTCGCCGTCGCTTGAGCGGCAGGCGCCGGGCCAGGTGCCAATTGTTATCTTGCGCCCTCACATCCGGCGGCTGGCCCTTTTCAGGCTGGCCCAGGCCTTCGATGCCATATGGTTCTGGGAGTGCCGCAGCTCATTCATGCGGGGGCGAATTGAAGAATACAATCTGTGGGGCGCAGCCTCTCGGTGGACTCGGATCGCGTCACCCGTTGAGAAACGGCGAAGGGCCGCCTCCGGGCGGCCCTTCGCCGTTCTGGAGCCTATTCCCCCATCACCTCGTTAGCGGCCGACAGGATGCCGACGTCTGGGTTGGCGGCGCAATATTCGCCGATCTCGGTGCCCATCTCCTCCATGGCCGAAAGGTCCATGGTGGTGGTGCCCGCCACGCCGCCGGCATAGCCCAAGAGCCAGGTGAACAGGAAAGTTGCCTCATCTTGTGCCATGTCGGCCAGCTCCGAGCACTTGACGGTGGCCAGGTCGATGGTTTCGGCCGAGGCGGGCGCGGCGATGAGGAAGGGTGCTGCCAATACAATGGCCAGAAGCGTTCTCATGAGATGTCCTTGGCTTTGGAGGTGAGCGTATCGTGCCCGGAAGGGCGGGACACTTGGCCACGCCTGACTGATTCTGTCCAACGCCTGCGCCACTTGTGCTTTCCAAGCCGTTGCGCAAGACTTCCGACAAGGCTTGCGGACCATGTTGCGGTGCGCTACCAACGCGGCGGAATCTGGTTCGATCCGTGGCGGACCGGGGGACGGGGGAACATGCCGGAACTCTTGCGAGACTACCTGCCGATCGTCATCTTCATGGGCGTCGCCATGGGCCTGTCGCTGGTGCTGATGATCACGCCGATCCTCATCGCCATCCGCAATCCCGATCCCGAAAAGCTCTCGGCCTATGAATGCGGCTTCGACGCCTTCGACGATGCCCGCATGAAATTCGACGTGCGCTTCTATCTGGTGTCGATCCTCTTCATCATTTTCGATCTCGAAGTGGCCTTTCTCTTCCCCTGGGCCGTATCCTTGAAGGAAGTGGGCATCTATGGTTTCTGGTCGATGATGATCTTTCTCGGCATCCTGACCATCGGCTTCATCTATGAATGGCGCAAAGGGGCTCTCGAATGGGACTGATCGAAAAAGCCTCTCCCGAACAGCGCGAATATTTCAGCGAGATCAGCGCCGAACTGGGTGACAAGGGCTTCCTCGTCACCGCCTCCGACGATCTCATCAATTGGGCCCGTACCGGGTCGCTCATGTGGATGACCTTCGGCCTGGCCTGCTGTGCTGTCGAAATGATGCAGGCCTCGATGCCGCGCTATGACGTCGAGCGCTTCGGCTTCGCGCCGCGCGCTTCGCCGCGCCAGTCGGATGTGATGATCGTCGCCGGCACGCTCACCAACAAGATGGCCCCGGCGCTGCGCAAGGTCTACGACCAGATGCCGGAGCCGCGTTACGTGATCTCCATGGGCTCCTGCGCCAATGGCGGTGGCTATTATCATTATTCCTATTCGGTGGTGCGCGGCTGCGACCGCATCGTGCCCGTCGACATCTATATCCCGGGCTGCCCACCCACGGCGGAAGCCCTGGTCTATGGCATCCTGCAATTGCAGAAGAAAATCCGCCGCACCGGAACGATCGAGCGCTGAAGATGGCTGAGACCTTGGCTGAATTGGGCGGATACATCGCGGACAAGCTTGGGTCCGCAGTTACGGGCGTTAGAGTCGCCTATGGCGAATTGACGGTGACGGCGGAAGCCGCCGGGATCATCCGTGTCCTGACGTTTCTGCGCGATGATGCCGAATGCGGCTTCATCTGCTTCACCGACATCTGCGGGGCGGATTATCCGGAGCGCGAAAGGCGATTCGACGTCGTCTATCACCTGCTGGCGCCCTACAGGAACCGCCGCATCCGGGTGAAGGTCGAGACCGATGAGGACACCCCGGTTCCCTCCGCCATTTCAATATTCCCCGCCGCCAACTGGTTCGAGCGCGAGACCTTCGATCTCTATGGCGTGCTGTTCTCGGATCACCCGGACTTGCGCCGTATCTTGACCGACTATGGCTTTGCGGGTCATCCGCTGCGGAAAGACTTCCCGCTCACCGGCATGGTGGAAGTGCGCTACGACGACGAAGCCAAGCGCGTTGTTTATGAGCCGGTGAAGCTTGTGCAGGAATTTAGGAGTTTTGATTACTTGTCGCCTTGGGAAGGCACCGACTACGTTCTTCCCGGCGACGAAAAGGCGAAAGGATAGGGCGATGGCATCTCTTTCGATTTGGCATTGGTTATTGGTGATCATCGTGGTCGCATCCACGATCATACCGTATTGGAAGATTTTTCCGCGGGCTGGACTCCCCGGAGCTTTGTCGATCCTCATGCTGATCCCGTTACTCAATCTCGTTTTGCTGTGGGTATTGGCCTTCAAGCAGTGGCCCGGCGACGAAAAGGCCAAGCCATGACCGAGGCTTCCGTCCGCAATTTTTCCATCAACTTCGGGCCGCAGCACCCCGCTGCCCATGGCGTGCTGCGCCTCGTCCTCGAACTTGATGGCGAAGTCTGCACGCGTGTCGATCCGCATATCGGCCTCCTGCATCGCGGCACCGAGAAACTGATCGAGTACAAGACCTACCTGCAGGCCGTGCCTTATTTCGACCGTCTCGACTATGTGGCGCCGATGAACCAGGAGCACGCCTTTGCCCTGGCCGTCGAACGGCTCCTGGGTATCACGGTTCCGAAGCGTGGGCAGTTGATCCGAGTGCTCTATTCCGAGATTGGCCGCCTGCTGTCGCATCTCCTCAATGTCACCACCCAGGCCATGGACGTGGGCGCCCTGACGCCACCACTCTGGGGCTTCGAGGAACGCGAGAAGCTGATGGTGTTCTACGAGCGCGCCTCCGGCTCGCGCATGCACGCGGCCTATGTGCGCCCTGGCGGCGTGCATCAGGACTTGCCGCACAAACTCGTCGAGGACATCGGCCATTTCTGCGACCATCACAACAAGGTCCTGGACGACATCGAAGGCCTCTTGACCGGGAACCGCATCTTCAAGCAGCGCAATGTCGACATCGGCGTCGTATCGCTGAAGGAGTGCTTCGAGTGGGGCTTCTCCGGTGTCATGGTGCGTGGTTCCGGCGCCGCCTGGGACTTGCGCAAGGCGCAGCCTTACGAATGCTACAATGAAATGGACTTCGATATCCCGATCGGCAAGAACGGCGACTGCTATGACCGGTATCTGATCCGCATGCAAGAGATGCGCGAGAGCGTGAAGATCATGAAGCAATGCGTCGAACAGCTTCTCGGTAAGGAAAAGACCGGACCCATCTCATCGGCCGACGGCAAGGTGGTGCCGCCGAAACGGGCTGAGATGAAGCGCTCCATGGAAGCGCTGATCCACCACTTCAAGCTCTATACCGAAGGCTACAAGGTGCCGGTCGGCGAAGTCTATGCCTGCGTCGAGGCGCCCAAGGGCGAGTTCGGCGTCTATCTGGTGAGCGACGGCTCGAACAAGCCCTACCGCTGCAAGATCAGGGCCCCGGGCTTCGCCCATCTGCAAGCCATGGACCACATCTGCCGCGGCCACATGCTGGCGGATGTCTCGGCGGTGCTCGGCTCGCTGGACATTGTGTTTGGGGAGGTGGACCGGTGAACGAAGCCATTGCAGATAAGGATTGGGACATTCGCGCCGGGGGCAGATCCTGGAAGGGAGAAGAAACAATGTCCCGCTTTCTCATGATGGAGCGCAAGATCGAAATGGTGGACGGCAAACTGTTCGACGACGCGGAGGATCGCGAAACCCTGCTTTGTCTGTTGCTTGAAAATGTCGGCGCCGACAGAGTTGTTCAGTTTGGCAATCCGGATGTGTGGCGCGCCGCCATCGTGAAACTTCCGCGGAAAAACTGATGTCCGTCCGCCGCCTTCATTCCGTTCAACCTGACAGCTTCGCTTACAATGCGGAGAACCTGTAGTGGGCCAAGCAAACCATCGCCAAGAATCCGGCGGGCAAGCAGGCATCAGCCGTCATCCCGCTGTTGTGGCGCGCCCAGGAGCAGAATGACAATTGGGTGTCGAAGCCGGTCATCGAATATGTCGGCGGGATGCTGGGGCTTTCCTACATCCGCGTGCTCGAGGTGGCGACCTTCTATACCATGTTCCAGTTGCAGCCGGTGGGCAGGATCGCCCATATCCAGGTCTGCGGGACGACGCCTTGCATGCTGCGCGGCGCCGAAGATCTGAAAAATGTCTGCCAGCACAAAATCCATCACGAGCCGCATCACTTGTCGGATGACGGCGATTTCTCGTGGGAAGAAGTCGAATGTCTTGGCGCCTGTGTGAACGCGCCCATGGTGCAGATATTCAAGGACACCTACGAGGATTTGGACCCCGCGAGTTTCGAGAAGCTGATCGATGATCTGGCGGCAGGCCGCAAAGTGAAGGCCGGGCCGCAGATCGACCGCCATCTGGCGGCGCCCGAAGGTGGCCTGACGAGCCTGGTCGATCCCGAACTCTACAAAAGCCAGCGCAGCTTCACCCGCGTCGAAGCGCCACCGCCATCCGCGCCGCCGGCACCCGCTGTCGCAGCCGCACCCACGCCTGCCGCCGCCGCGGCAGCGGCCACTGCTACTCCGGCCGTCGTGATAACCACCGGAACGCCGTCACCTGCGGCCACTGCGCCGAAGCCGGAGGACATCCGCCCCGTTTCGCCCGCTGCCGTTGCTGCGGAAACGCGGAAGGCAGCAACCGTGAAAAAGGAGTTAGCGTCGTCCGCGCCTGGCAAGGTGACAACCGAGCAGGTACAGGCTGAAACCGGTATCGTTCGCGTTACAAAGGATGAGGTTGTAAAGAGCACGGCACCTTCGCCGGTCAAGGAACGCGGGGCAGTCGAGATCGCCAACTCCAAAGCGCCCAAACCGATCAAGCTCGCCGAACAGAAGGTACAGCCGGCCCGCGTGCCGGCATCCGACGGCAAGCCTGAACTGTTGAAGAAACCAAAAGGCGGCAAGGGCGACGATCTGAAGCTCATCTGGGGTGTTGGTCCCAAGCTCGAGCAGATGCTCAACGCCATGGGCGTCTGGCACTTCGAGCAGATTGCTTCCTGGGGGACCAAGGAACTCGCCTGGGTCGACGAACGCCTCGAAGGCTTCAAGGGCCGCGCCAAGCGCGACGAGTGGGTGAAGCAGTCTAAGAAATTGGCAACCGGCTGGCGCCCCGACAACGCCATCGGCGAAAAGCCGAAAAAGAAATGAGGATGAAGGCAATGGCAATCTCCTCGATCCTCACCCTGAGGTGCCTTGCGGAACGCAAGGCCTCGAAAGGTGAACCACTTGGTACTAGTGCTTCGAGGCGCGCACTGCGCGCGCCTCAGCATGAGGAATTTCCGGGAGCCGCAAATGCTCGCTGACCAGGACCGCATCTTCACCAACATTTATGGCTTCCATGATTGGGGCCTCGATGGCGCCAGGAAACGTGGCTGCTGGGATGGCACCAAGGGTTTCATCGACAAGGGCCGCGACTGGATGGTCGGCGAGATGAAAGCATCGGGGCTCCGGGGCCGTGGCGGTGCCGGATTTCCGACCGGCCTCAAATGGTCCTTCATGCCGAAGGTGGTTGGCGAGCGTCCGCACTACCTTGTGGTGAACGCCGATGAGTCCGAGCCCGGCACCTGCAAGGACCGCGAAATCCTGCGCCACGAGCCGCATCTCCTGGTCGAGGGTTGCCTGCTAGCCGGCGCCGCCATGGGCTGCCACGAGACCTATATTTACGTGCGCGGCGAATTCATCCGTGAGCGCGAACATCTGCAGGCCGCCGTCGACCAGGCCTATGAGGCGCGCCTGATCGGCAAGAACAATGTCCATGGCTGGGACATGGACATCATCGTCCATCACGGTGCCGGCGCCTATATCTGCGGCGAGGAAACCGCCATGCTCGAAAGCCTCGAGGGCAAGAAGGGCCAGCCGCGCATGAAACCGCCATTTCCGGCCAATGTCGGGCTTTATGGCGCGCCGACCACCGTCAACAATGTCGAATCAATCGCTGTGGCAGGCACGATCATGCGCCGCGGCGCCACCTGGTTCGCCTCGATCGGCAGGCCAAACAACTTGGGCACCAAGCTGTTTTGCATCTCGGGCCACGTGAACAAGCCCTGCGTCGTCGAAGAGGAACTCGGCATCCCCTTCCGCGAACTGATCGAGAAACATGCGGGCGGCGTGCGCGGCGGTTTCGACAATCTTCTGGCAGTGATCCCCGGCGGTTCCTCGGTGCGCATGGTGCCAGCCGCGCAGATCATCGACACGCCAATGGATTTTGATTCGCTCTCGAAACTCAAGTCGGGCCTCGGCACCGCCGCGGTGATCGTCATGGACAAATCCACCGACCTGATTAAGGCCATTGCGCGGCTTGCCTACTTTTATAAGCACGAGTCCTGCGGCCAGTGCACGCCCTGCCGCGAAGGCACCGGCTGGATGTGGCGCGTGCTGACCCGCATGGCCGAGGGCCGCGCCGAAAAGCGCGAGATCGACATGCTGCTCGACGTGACCAAGCAGATCGAGGGCCATACCATCTGCGCGCTGGGCGACGCCGCCGCCTGGCCGATCCAGGGGCTCATCGCGCACTTCCGCCATGTGATCGAAGAGCGCATCGATCAATATGCCGCCAACCCGGATCACGGCGGCGCCATGCGCCACGCGGCGGAGTAAGAGGGAAGTCATGGCAGAGCAACCCGCGGATTTCGTCCTTCGACCGCTGCGCGAGATACGCGCGGATGTTGCAAGTGTTCGTGAAACGTTGGAAGGGCACTCCGCGCGCTTTGATCGGCTGGAGAAGCGGTTGAATGACGTTGCCAAGATTGTGACATACACTCTTGGACATGCCAGCGAAACGCAATTCCGGCAGACTGAACCGCAAAGCCGCCTCGACGGTCTTTTCGATAAAGTTGAAAAACTCCTGTCGGTCCCTCATCCCTCCACCCATTAGCAGAATGAAAGATAGCGTTCCCATGCAACTCGCGGAACTCAACATCGGCAGGTTCAGGTATCCGACCGGCGATCCCCGCATGGCTGAGTTCATGGACAATCTCGACCGCGTCAACGCGCTGGCCGAGCGTTCGCCGGGATTTGTGTGGCGCCTGAAGGGCGACAACAACAACGCCACGGACTTCCGCGTGGGCGATGACATGGCGGTCAATCTCTCGGTCTGGACGGACGCCAAGTCGCTGGAGTACTACGTCTTCAACACCGTCCATGTGCAGTTCTACCGCAAGCGGGAAGCCTGGTTCGACCTGATGGAAAAGCCGCACATGGTGTTCTGGTGGGTGGCGGAGGGCCATCGTCCGGATCTCGCTGAAGCCTGTGCCCGGCTGCAACACTTCGAAAGCCGTGGTGCGTCCGAACATGCGTTCGGCTGGGCCGAGATCATGGATGCGGAACGCCTTCGTTCGCAACGGTGCGCATGAGGAAAATGATTCCATGTATTTCCTGCGCAAGACCTTTGAACTCGGCGTCTGCCTTATGGGCTATTGGATCGGCAAGGGCTTCGGCGGCTGGGGCGGCGGCATTCTGCTGGCCTTCGCCGGGCTCTGCGCCTCGTCGTTCGGCTGGGAATGGCTGGCCCACCATGTCTTCATGCGCGATGACCGAGGGAACGCCAGGATGAACTTCGTCTATGGCGCCGTCTCTTCGCTTGTGGTCGCCGCCGCGGCCTATGTTTTGTGGGGCAAATAAGAATGCCGAAAATTAAAGTCGACGGTATCGAGATCGAGGTCGAAAGCGGCTCGACGCTGCTGCAGGCTTGCGAGCAGGCGGGCGCCGAGGTGCCGCGCTTCTGCTACCACGAGCGCCTGTCGATTGCCGGCAATTGCCGCATGTGCCTGGTCGAAGTGAAGGGCGGGCCGCCGAAGCCGCAAGCGTCTTGCGCCATGTCAGTGAACGATCTGCGCCCCGGACCCAATGGCGAAGCACCGGAAGTGTTCACGCGTTCGCCCATGGTGAAGAAGGCCCGCGAGGGCGTGATGGAATTCCTGCTGATCAACCACCCGCTCGATTGCCCGATCTGCGATCAGGGTGGCGAGTGCGATTTGCAGGACCAGGCCATGGCCTACGGCATTTCGAAGAACCGCTATCATGAGAACAAGCGGGCGGTGGAAGAAAAGTACCTAGGCCCGCTGGTCAAGACCGAGATGACGCGCTGCATTCAGTGTACCCGCTGCGTGCGCTTCACGACCGAAGTGGGCGGCATCGAGGAGATGGGCGCCACCGGCCGCGGCGAGGACATGGAGATCACCACTTACTTGAATAAGGCGATCTCCTCCGAGATGCAGGGCAACATCATCGACCTGTGCCCGGTGGGCGCGCTGACGTCCAAGCCCTATGAGTTCAAGGCGCGTCCCTGGGAACTACGCAAGACCGAGACCATCGACGCGATGGACGCGGTCGGCTGCAACATCCGCGTCGACGCGCGCGGCCGCGAGGTGATGCGCATCCTGCCGCGCACCAACGACGGCGTGAACGAGGAATGGATTTCCGACAAGACGCGCTTCGTCTGGGATGGCCTCAAGACGCAGCGCCTCGACCGCCCTTACGTGCGCGAATTCGGCAAGCTCCGTGCCGCCTCGTGGCCGGAAGCCTTTCTGCGCATCGCCCAGAAGATGCGTGCCACCATGCCCGAGCGCATCGGCATCATCCTCGGTGATCTGGTGGGGGCCGAAGAGGCCTTCTCGGTTCGTCAGTTGGCGGAGCAATTGGCCATCAAGAACATCGACTGCCGCCAGGACAGTTCGCCGCTGGGCGAAAAGGGCGGCCGCGCCGGCTACATCTTCAATTCGGGCATCGCCGGAATCGACGAGGCCGACGCCATCCTGCTGATCGGCTGCAACCCGCGCCTCGAAGCGCCGGTGCTCAATGCCCGCATCCGCAAGCGCTATCTGAAGGGCGCCGTGCAAGTCGGTGTCATCGGCGAGAAGGCCGAACTGACCTATCCCTATGCCTATCTGGGCGCCGGACCGGAAAGCCTGGCAGCCTTGCTGAAGGAGCCCCTCGATTCCGCGGCCAAGAAGCCCATGATCATTATCGGCCAGGGGGCACTCGGCCGCCCCGATGGCGCGGCGATTCTGGCGCATGCGATGCGCCTGGCGCAAAACCAGAATGTCATCAAGGACGGCTGGAACGGCTTCAATGTGCTGCACACGGCGGCGGGCCGTGTTGGAGCGCTTGACGTCTGCGCGTTGCCCGCCAAGGACGGCGGCAAGACCACCAGTGAAATGCTCAGCGCCGCGAAAGCAGGTGAACTTGACGTGCTGTTCTTTATTGGTGCCGACGAGATCGACACCAACAAACTGGGCTCGACCTTCATCGTCTATCAGGGCACTCACGGCGATGCCGGAGCCCACCGCGCCGACGTCATCCTGCCCGGTGCCGCCTATACCGAAAAGCAGGTGACCTATGTCAACACCGAAGGCCGTCCGCAGATGACGGCCAGGGCCTCCTTCCCGCCAGGCGATGCCAAGGAAGACTGGGCGATCTTCCGCGCCCTGTCGGAGCAACTGGGCAGCACGCTACCGTGGAACAATCTCGATGAGTTGCGCGCCGCCATGTACAAGGTGGCCCCGCACCTGATGCGGCTTGGGCAGATCACCCCGGCAAACACCGCCGAACTGGCCGATCTTGCCAAGGCCGAAGGCGCCATGTCGGGCGAACCCTTCCGCTCGCCCGTCACGGATTTCTACATGACCAATCCGATCGCGCGGGCTTCCAGGACCATGGCCGAATGCTCGGCGCTGAAAAACGTGCGGGCCCTCGAGGCGGCGGAGTAAAATCATGATCGAGATGCTCCTGACCGTTGGATTGATCCTCATTCAAAGCGTGGCGCTGATCGTCACGCTGCTGATCATCGTTGCTTATCTGATCCTGGTCGACCGCAAGGTCTGGGCCGCCGTGCAGATGCGCCGCGGCCCCAATGTCGTCGGCCCCTGGGGCCTGTTCCAGTCCTTCGCCGACCTGATCAAGTTCGCGCTCAAGGAACAGATCATTCCCGACGGCGCCAACAAGGGCATCTTCGTGATCGCCCCCCTGGTGACCTCGATCCTCGCCATCGCCGCCTGGGCCGTGGTGCCGGTGGCTGATGGCTGGGCCGTGGCCGACATCAACGTCGGCATTCTCTATCTCTTCGCGCTCTCGTCGCTTGGCGTCTACGGCATCATCATGGGTGGCTGGGCGTCGAACTCGAAATATCCCTTCCTGTCCGCGCTGCGCTCGGCCGCCCAGATGGTGTCCTATGAAGTCTCGATCGGCTTCGTCATCATCACCGTGCTGCTCTGTGCGGGAACCCTCAACCTCAACGGCATCGTGCTCTCGCAAGGAGATGGCTTCGGCACCATTCTGGGCCTGCCCAATTCCTTCCTCGACTGGTATTTCATTCCGCTGTTCCCGATGTTCGTGATCTTCTTCGTGTCGGCACTGGCGGAAACCAACCGGCCGCCCTTCGATCTCGTCGAGGCGGAATCGGAATTGGTGGCGGGCTTCATGGTGGAATATTCCTCCACCGGCTACCTGCTCTTCATGCTCGGCGAATACGTGGCGATCACGCTCATGTGCGCCATGACCGCGATTCTCTTCCTCGGCGGCTGGCTGCCGATCATTGACATTCCGCCCCTGAACTGGATCCCCGGCGTCATCTGGTTCCTCATCAAGGTGCTCTTCGTCTTCTTCATGTTCGCCATGGTGAAGGCCATCGTTCCGCGTTACCGTTATGACCAGCTGATGCGGCTCGGCTGGAAGGTTTTCCTGCCCCTGTCGCTCGCCTGGGTGGCGGTCACCGCCGGTGTGCTGGTGGCCTTCGGGTGGGCGCCATGAGCAGTGGCGGCCTCATTGGCGCAATCATTTTCCTCGCGCTGGGCGTGATCGAGATCGCCGTGTTGAATCGCACCCTCTATCCCGCCTTGCGCTGGCGCCACGAAAAGGCCAAGACGACCCAGGAGCAGGGCATCGAACCGAACCGCATCATGGCCCTGGTCAAGATTCAGAGCCTCATCATCATGCCGCTGCTCGGGCTCTGGCTCGGCACCCGCATGAAAACACTGTTTGGGTGAAGACATCATGAGATTAGCGCAAGCCGCCCGCTCACTCTTCCTTCAGGAATTCGTCTCCGCCACCATAATGGCGATGCGTTATTTCTTCGCGCCCAAGGCGACCATCAATTATCCCAACGAGAAGGGACCACTCTCGCCCCGCTTCCGCGGCGAGCATGCGCTCCGGCGTTATCCCAACGGCGAGGAACGCTGCATCGCCTGCAAGCTCTGCGAGGCGATCTGCCCGGCCCAGGCCATCACCATCGAGGCGGGCCCGCGCCGCAACGACGGAACCCGCCGCACCACGCGCTATGACATTGACATGGTGAAATGCATCTATTGCGGCTTTTGCCAGGAGGCCTGCCCCGTCGATGCCATCGTCGAAGGACCCAATTTCGAATACGCCGCCGAGACGCGCGAGGAACTGCTCTTCAACAAGGAGAAGCTCCTGGCCAATGGCGACCGCTGGGAACGCGAGATCGCGCGCAATTTAGCGCTCGATTCGGACTACCGGTGAGGAGGTAACATGATCGCAGCCCTGTTCTTCTATCTCTTCTCGGCGCTGGCCGTCGCATCCGCCGTGATGGTCATCTCGTCACGCAATCCGGTGCATTCGGTGTTGTTCCTGATTCTCTGCTTCTTCAACGCGGCAGGCCTCTTCATCCTGATGGGGGCGGAGTTCCTGGCGATGATCCTGGTCGTCGTCTATGTCGGCGCCGTCGCCGTGCTCTTCCTCTTCGTGGTCATGATGCTCGACGTCGACTTCGTGGAACTCAGGCAGGGCATGCTCAACTATCTCCCCGTCGGCGCCACCATCGGCTTGATCGTGCTGGTCGAACTGGCCCTCGTGGTCGGCAGCTGGGCCATCGACCCAGCCAGCGTTTCGGCCCATGCGGCGCCGGCACCAAGCGATGTCACCAACACCGAAGCGCTGGGCCGCATCCTCTATACGCAATATATCTTCTACTTCCAGACGGCGGGCCTCGTGCTGCTGGTGGCCATGGTCGGCGCCATCGTGCTGACGCTGCGCCACAAGGTGGGCGTCAAACGCCAGGACATCAATGTGCAGGTGGCGCGCAATCCGGCCAGCGCCATGGAAGTTGTCAAAGTCAAGTCGGGGCAGGGGATCTGACAATGGTTATCGGGCTTTCCCACTATCTCACTGTCGCCGCGATCCTCTTCACCATCGGCATCTTCGGCATCTTCCTCAACCGCAAGAACGTCATCGTCATCCTGATGTCGATCGAGCTCATGCTGCTGGCCGTCAATATCAACCTGGTGGCCTTTTCGACCGCCATGAATGACTTGGTGGGACAGGTTTTCGCGCTGCTGGTGTTGACCGTGGCGGCGGGCGAGGCGGCCATCGGGCTGGCCATTCTGGTGACCTATTTCCGCAACCGCGGTTCCATCGCGGTTGAAGACATCAATCTCATGAAGGGCTGACGGCAACATGTATCAGGCCATCGTCTTTCTTCCACTGCTTGGCGCGCTGATCGCCGGGCTGTTCGGCACCAAGGCTTTCAAGGGTCTCGGTTCCGATGCCGACGTCTATGGTGCGCACCACGGCCATGACGATCATGCCCATGGTGATCACGATCATGGTCACTACGATGGCCCGGCTTGGCCCATGTATTTGTCGACAGCGCTTCTGTGCATTTCGGCGATCCTCTCCTGGATCGTCTTCACCGGCTTCCTGCATGAACCCCATGCCGAGAAGGTCGAGGTGCTGCGCTTCATCAATTCGGGCGCACTGTCGGCCAATTGGGTGTTGCGCATCGACACCTTGACCGCCGTCATGCTGGTGGTGGTCAACACCATCTCGGCATTGGTGCACGTCTATTCGCTGGGCTACATGAGCCACGACGAGCATCAGCCGCGCTTCTTTGCTTATCTCTCGCTCTTTACCTTCGCCATGCTGATGCTGGTGACCGCCGACAATCTCGTGCAGATGTTCTTTGGCTGGGAAGGCGTCGGCCTCATGTCCTACCTGCTGATCGGCTTCTGGTACACGCGCGAGAGTGCCAACGCCGCGGCGATCAAGGCCTTCGTCGTCAACCGCGTCGGCGACTTCGGTTTCGCGCTCGGCATCTTCGGCTGCTTCTTCGTCTTCCAGTCGGTGGAATTCGACACGATCTTCGGCGCTGCCAAGGCCATGGAAGGAAAACCCATCCATTTCCTCTCCTGGGAATTCGATACGCTGACGGTGCTGTGCCTCTTGCTGTTCATGGGCGCCATGGGCAAGTCGGCGCAATTCCTGCTGCACACCTGGCTGCCCGATGCCATGGAAGGCCCGACACCTGTGTCGGCGCTGATCCATGCGGCGACCATGGTGACGGCAGGCGTCTTCATGGTGGCGAGGCTCTCGCCGATGTTTGAGCTCGCACCCGATGCCAAGAACGTCGTCGTGGTGATCGGCGCCATCACCGCCTTCTTCGCAGCGACCGTCGGCCTCGTCCAGAACGACATCAAGCGCGTCATTGCTTACTCGACGTGCTCGCAATTGGGCTACATGTTCGTGGCCTTGGGCGTTGGCGCCTATGGCGTCGGCATTTTCCATCTCTTCACCCACGCCTTCTTCAAGGCGTTGCTGTTCTTGGGGTCCGGTTCCGTCATTCACGCCATGTCGGGCGAACAGGACATGCGCAAGATGGGCGGGCTCCGCAAACCGATCTTTCTGACGGCCGTACTGATGGTGGTTGGCAACCTGGCGCTGACCGGCTTTCCCTATACGGCCGGATTCTATTCGAAGGATGCGATCATCGAGTCGGCTTATGCCGCGAATTGGGGCTTTGCCTTCTGGCTGCTCATCATCGCCGCTTTCTGCACTTCGTTCTACTCATGGCGCCTGGCTTTCATGACTTTCTGGGGTGAGCCGCGCGCCGACAGTGAAACGATGAGCCATGTGCATGAGAGTCCCAACGTGATGCTGGTTCCTCTCTTTGTGCTGGCTTTTGGCGCGCTCGCTGCCGGCTTCGTGTTCAAGGATTTCTTCATCGGCCACGAATATGCCGAGTTCTGGCATGGCGCGGTCGCTGACAATGAGATCATGCACAAGTTCCATGATGTGCCCGGCTGGGTCGCGGCCTCGCCCTTCATCGTCATGGTGGCGGGCTTCGCGCTCGCCTTCCTTTTCTACATCCGCAACACGTCGCTGCCCGCCAAGCTCGCCGCCCAGCATTGGCCGCTCTACCAGTTCCTGCTCAACAAGTGGTACTTTGACGAATTGTATTGGCTGATCTTCACGCGTCCCGCCATGTGCATTGGCCGCTTCCTGTGGAAGAAGGGCGACGGCTTCGTTATCGACGGCCTCGGGCCCGATGGCGTCTCGGCGCGCGTCAACGACGTGACGGCCCAGGCGGTGCGGCTGCAGACCGGCTACGTCTATCACTATGCCTTTGCCATGATGATCGGCGTGGCGCTGCTGATTTCCTGGTTCACTTTTGGGGGGTCACACTGATGAGCTGGCCCATTCTTTCGACCGTCACCTTCCTGCCACTGGCGGGCGTGCTCTTCATCCTGTTCACCCGCGGCGATGACGAGATAGCGCTGCGCAACGTGCGCTGGGCCACATTGTGGACAACCATCATCACCTTCCTGATCTCGCTGCTGATCTGGATCAATTTTGACTCCAACACAGCGGGCTTCCAGTTCACCGAGAAGCACGCCTGGCTTGGTGGTGCGGCATCCTATCAGATGGGCGTCGACGGCATCTCCATGCCTTTCGTCATCCTCACCGCCTTCCTGATGCCGATCTGCATTCTCGCCTCCTGGTATGTGACCAAGCGGGTCAAGGAATATATGATTGCCTTCCTGGTGCTTGAGACACTGATGGTCGGCGTCTTCACGTCGCTTGACCTCGTGCTCTTCTACCTGTTCTTCGAGGCGGGCCTCATCCCCATGTTCCTGATCATCGGCATCTGGGGCGGCGCCAGGCGCGTCTATGCCAGCTTCAAGTTCTTTCTTTATACGCTGCTTGGCTCGGTGCTCATGCTGCTCGCCATCATCTATATGTATTGGGCGAGCGGCACGACCGACATGGTGACCCTGCTGGCCAATCCCGGCTTCACCAAGGACGCGCAGACCTGGCTGTGGCTCGCCTTCTTTGCCTCCTTCGCGGTGAAGATGCCCATGTGGCCGGTGCACACCTGGCTGCCCGATGCCCATGTCGAAGCGCCGACCGCCGGCTCGGTGATCCTCGCGGCCATCCTCTTGAAGATGGGCGGCTACGGCTTCCTGCGTTTCTCGCTGCCCATGTTCCCGGACGCCAGCCTCTATTTCCAGAACTTCGTCTACACGCTGTCGATCATCGCCATCATCTACACGTCCCTGGTGGCGCTGATGCAGGAGGACATGAAGAAGCTGATTGCATACTCCTCCGTCGCCCACATGGGCTTCGTCACCATGGGAATTTTTTCCATGAACCGTCAGGGCATTGACGGCGCCATGTTCCAGATGATCAGCCATGGCCTCGTGTCGGGCGCTCTCTTCCTCTGCGTTGGCGTCGTCTATGACCGCATGCACACCCGCGAGATCGTAGCCTACGGCGGTCTCGTCAAAACCATGCCGCTCTATGCCTTCATCTTCATGATCTTCACCATGGCCAATGTCGGCCTGCCTGGCACGAGTGGTTTCGTCGGCGAATGCCTGGCGCGGATGGGCGCCTTCAAGAGCAACACCTGGGTCGCCTTCTTCGCCACCTTCGGCGTCATCCTGTCGGCGGGTTATGCGCTGTGGCTTTATCGCCGGGTGATCTTCGGCAAGCTTGAGAAACCCGCTCTGATGCAACTGCCCGACATGACACCGCGCGAGTTGATGACACTTGGACCGCTTGCCGTTCTGACCATCTTCTTCGGCGCCTATCCGGCCCCCATCCTCGACATTTTCGGCGCCTCCGTCGAAAATCTCGTCAAGCCGTTGGCCCAGGCTGCCGAGGCGGCCCAGGCACTCGCCACCGCTTCGCTCCAGTAGGAACCGACCATGACGCTTCTTCAACATGCCGATGCCGTTGCCGCCCTGCCGGAGATCGTGCTGGCGGTTCTGGCCATGGCGCTCCTGATGTTCGGCGTCTTCGCCAAGGGCGACACAGCCGACAAGGTGACGGGCGGCGCCATCCTTTCCCTGGCGCTCGTGGCGATCCTGGTGATCTGGGGCGGCGAGGGCAGGCAAACAGCCTTCGGCGGCGCCTTCGTATCCGATACATTCGCGCGCGTTATGAAGGTGCTGACTCTCTTCGGCGCCGCCGTCGCCGTGGTGCTCTCGGTCCACTTCATGAAGCGCGATGGCTCGCAGCGCTTCGAATATCCGATCCTCGTGCTGCTGGCGACCGTGGGCATGCTGATGATGATCTCGGCCAACAGCCTGATCGCCCTCTACATGGGTCTCGAACTGCAATCGCTGGCGCTCTATGTGCTGGCCGCCATCAACCGCGATTCGGCGCGTGCTTCCGAAGCGGGCCTCAAATATTTCGTGCTGGGTGCCTTGTCGTCGGGCATGCTGCTCTATGGCTCCTCGCTGGTCTATGGCTTCACGGGCACGGTGGCCTTCCCCGAAATTGCCATGGCCGTGAAAGAGGGCGCTGGCGTTGGCCTGGTCTTCGGCCTGGTCTTCATCATCGCCGGACTTGCCTTCAAAGTCTCCGCCGTTCCCTTCCACATGTGGACGCCGGATGTCTATGAGGGTGCGCCCACCCCGGTCACCGCCTTCTTTGCCGCAGCCCCCAAGGTCGCCGCCATGGCATTGCTGACCCGCGTGATGGTGACGCCCTTCGCCCACGTGGTGCCCGACTGGCAGCAAATTCTGGTCTTCGTGTCGATCGCCTCCATGGTCTTGGGCGCCTTCGCCGCCATTGGACAAAACAACATCAAGCGCCTGCTGGCCTATTCGTCCATCGGCCACATGGGCTTTGCATTGGTGGGCCTCGCATCCGGCACGCAGGAAGGCGTGCAGGGGGTTGTTGTTTACATGATGATTTACATGATCATGACGCTCGGTGTCTTCGCCTGTGTCATCGCCATGCGGCGGAAGGGTGTCCATGTGGAAGAAATCGGTGATCTGGCGGGCCTGTCGCGCACCAACAAGGGCTTGGCCTTCGTGTTGGCCATGCTGATGTTCTCGCTCGCGGGCATTCCGCCGCTGGCCGGCTTCTTCGCCAAGTATTTTGTCTTCCTGGCCGCCGTCCATGCCGGTCTCTACACACTGGCCATCATCGGCGTCGTCGCCTCGGTGGTCGGCGCTTATTATTATCTGCGCATCGTCAAGATCATCTATTTCGACGAACCCGCCGAAGCCTTTGACGTGATGGACAGCGAAGTGCGCATCGTCGCCTATGCGTCGGGTGCCTTCACGGTGCTCTTCGTGCTCTTCGCCAATCCCTTGATCGATCTTGCGGCGCAGGCCGCGCAGTCCCTCTATTGAAACTGCCCAGGGGGCATCCGGTCATCCATTTCGGCCGCATCGATTCCACCAACGCCGAGGCCCGAAGACTGGCCGATCAGGGCGAGCAAGGGCCACTGTGGCTGGTGGCCGATGAGCAAACCGCCGGGCGCGGCCGCATGGGGCGGACTTGGGTCTCGCAGCCCGGCAATCTCCACGCAACGTTCTTGTTCTCGATCGCCGCCGGGCCGGAGGTGGCGGCGCAAGTGAGCTTCGTGGCGGCACTGGCCGTCCATGACATGGTGACGGCGTTGCTTCCATCGCTCCGTCCACGGATCAAATGGCCGAACGACGTGCTGATCGGCGGCGCCAAATTCTGCGGCGTCCTGCCCGAAATAGTGGGGACATCACCCACCCGCATCGCCATCGGCTGCGGCGTGAACGTGGCGCACGCGCCCAAGGATACGCCTTATCCGGTCACCAACCTCAATGCACCACGGTCCCCTCTCCTCCGCGACAGCGGGGGAGAGGGCAGGGTGAGGGGGTGCCGGCCAAGCGCTCAACCGTCAACAGCATCACTTGTTGAACCGCCCCCTCACCTTGATCCTCTCCCCCACATGCGTGGGGGAGAGGGGGCAAATGTGAAACCCATGCCCCCGTTTGGAAAAAGAATTGATGTTGAATCTGTCTTGCAACACCTCGATGCAAACCTCTCAAATCGCTTGAAAATGTGGGATGAGGGCCGGGACTTTTCAGCTATTCGCGAGGCCTGGGAAGCCCGCGCCCTGGGGCTGGGCGGCGAGGCCCGCTCAGGCACGCTTCAAGGCATCTTTCACGGCCTCGCAGCCGATGGCGCCCTGATCCTCGCAACCCCCGGCGGCCATCACCATATCCATTCCGGCGAAGTGCAATTCGCCGAACTCGAACGCTTGAGAGACACATGACGCCGAAGAAGAAATTCGACCACGGCAATGACCTCGTCTTCCTGCCCTTGGGCGGCACCGGCGAAATCGGCATGAACTGTTATTGCTATGG
>JANPCA010000349.1:0-1939 GCA_031430715.1 Hyphomicrobiales bacterium
GCGGTGATCGCCCGGTGCCGCAATACCGCCGATATCGTCGACGCGGTGAAGCTGGCGCGCCGCCTCGATCTGGAGATCGCGGTCAGGGGCGGCGGCCACAACGTGGCCGGACGGTCGGCCGTCGACAATGGCATGGTGATCGATCTGACGCCGATGAAGGGCATTCATGTCGATGCCGCCAGGCGCACGGCGCGGGCCCAGGGCGGCGTCACCTGGGGCGAGTTCAACCGCGAGACGCAAGTGCATGGGCTGGCGGCGACCGGGGGCCTCATCTCATCGACAGGAATTGCCGGGCTGACACTGGGCGGCGGCATCGGCTGGCTGATGGGCAAGCATGGGCTGGCACTCGACAATCTGATCTCGGTCGAAATCGTCACCGCCGATGGCAAAGTGCTAGACGCCAGTGCGGAAACGAACGCCGACCTGTTCTGGGCCTTGCGCGGCGGCGGCGGAAATTTCGGGGTTGCATCCTCCTTCGAGTTCCGGCTGCATGCCGTGGGGCCGATGGTCACCGGCGGTCTGGCGGCGCATCCCTTTGCCAGGGCGCGCGAGGTGCTGCAATATTACCGCAACCTGACGCCAACGCTGCCCGACGACATGATGGTCTTGAGCGGTTTGGTGCACGCGCCCGATGGCTCGGGCGCAAAGCTCGCGGTCCTGATCACTGCCCATTGCGGCGAACCGGCCGCTGGGGAAGCGGCCATGAAACCGGTCAAGGCCTTCGGGCCGCCGGTGATGGATGTGATCGGCCCCATTCCCTACAGCACCCTCAACACCATGCTGGATGCGGGCAACCCGAAGGGTGCGCTCAACTACTGGAAGTCGTGTTTTCTCAGCGAACTGAGCGACGCCGCCATCGAGACGATGATTGCCTGCTTCGACAAGTGCCCGGCGCCAATGGGGGGCCTGCTGCTGGAAGACTTCCATGGCGCGGCTTGCCGTGTGGGTGTCGATGCCACCGCCTTCCCGCACCGTGCCGCGGGCTATAACTTCCTGGTGCTGGGGCAATGGATGGAACCTTCCCTGACCGCGGCCTGCACCGCCTGGGCGCGCCAGACCTATGACGCCATGAAGCCGTTCTCGAACTCGGGGCGCTATTCCAACTATCTGGGCGACGACGAGGCCAGCGACGTAGCGGCAGCCGCCTACGGCCCCAACTATGCCAGGCTCCAGAAGATCAAGGCCAAGTACGATCCCGGCAATGTCTTCCACATCAACCAGAACATAAGGCCTGCGTAAAGTCACCATTCCCAAGAAAATTCCGTCATGCCAGCGGAGGCTGGCATCCCGCTTTGGTGCCAAGAAAGCTGGACCCCAGCTTGCGCTGGGGTGACGGTTGTTAGGAAAGAAAGCTTCGCTGAGGTCAAGGCGGCCAAGGGCCAGTGCTAACCAAGACCAGTTGCAGCCGTAACTTACTCCGACGGAACCAATTTGAAGCGTGGCCTGCAACTCACGTCTTGAATCTATTTATCATCTTAAGATTGTATTAGCGGCTGAGAATACCACCATAGTTGCGAAAAGCAGTACCCAATAAAGGTAGGAAGAAAAACCCTGTGCTCTTGCTGAGAGCGGGTGCTTTTCTTGTTTGTCGACCAGCCAACTTTCCCATCCAGGATTGTGGTCTCCAATTAGGATTGGCTCACGGCGGCGGATGAAGGACGCGAGTTCGCCGATACGGTGCATAACTGAAATGTATTTCAACGCACTCAACGCAACAACCAGAGGAGGCAACCACCAAGCGAGATCAATTGCTGCAACTCCAGTTGTTGCTTTGCTGGTTGAAGACAGCCAAGTACAAATCAGGACAGAGGCAGTGAGAGCATGCTGTTCGAGTTTCCTAGGCCGTGTGGACGAATTGACTCAGGTATAGTTTTCAGGGTTCCCGAAGCATTTGCATTGTGATTCATGGGTTGCCGGATGATTTGGAGGTCCGGCGATG
>JANPCA010000350.1:0-1680 GCA_031430715.1 Hyphomicrobiales bacterium
TACGGTTCCGTCGAACTCGACATGGTGCGCCCCGTCAAGTCTTTCGACGCAATCCTTAACGCCGTGGTGATGGAACTTCAGCGAACCCACGGCACGAAAGTGAAACTGACGCTCGAAATCGAAGCAGAGGCCGTCAACGGCTTTGCCGATAGCGAAGTCAGCGTTGTTCGCGACAATGCACGGCAGCTCAAGTTCAAATCTGAATCGACGGGGTTCGAAGAGTAGACGGCTACAGGTGTTCGTCCGGTGCATTGCATAAATCCACTCTAGGTCAATGCGTGGACGAATCTCGATGTACCCGCCACTCGCATCCACGACCTTCGTCACACCTTCGTGTCGCTGCTGGTTTCGGGCGGCATGACGCTGCCGACGATCAGCATTCTGCTAGGCCATACGCCGATCCAGACGACGCGGCGCTACGCCCACCTTTTCGATAATCCGTTGCGGGCCGGGCTCGATCATGTTGGCGATTTGCTACGGCCCAAACTGAAACTGGTTCAGGCCGAGACGGTGGCGACCGATGACCATGTGGTCGCCGTCGAGCGGCGATGAATTTCTCGCGCGGGAATGAAGCGGCCTTCTCGCTTCTTTGGCAGCAGAATTAGGGGCATTTTCCGAGCCGGACTTTTAGGGCAGTATCGGTTCCATGCCCGACATCTCAGCGGAGATACAGCTCAGGCCAACACGGATTGGCTTTCTCGTGCGCCCGACCGACTTAGCGTCGGTGCGCGCGATTATGCGTGTTTGCGCCTGTCTTTGGGGTGGCACCTACAATCCCATCATCCCGGTGTTCAAGAGGCCACCGAAGGAGTGGAAACCGGAGATTTACAAGCGTTTCAAGGGTCCCGAGGTCGCGAAGGGGTATATCCGGTTCTTCGAGCCAGACGTGTATGTCGAAACTGAAACTGGTTTGCTCGAAGAAGCGGGCCTCAGTGCACTGCGCGAACAACACACGCTGCATCCGCAAGTGATCATGCTCAAGCAGTTGTTCGAGCCCGAGCGTGGACGGAAATGGTCCGAGCCCGAATTCGGTCTCAATGTCCATGACGTGCTCGGTCATATCTACAAGACCGAGCAACAGTTCGTTGGCCGCGACAATCGCGAAAGCGTCATCGTTAAGCCCCAACGCGGCAATGCGCTCACGGAATCCGTGTTCGGCGTGTACCCTACGTCACTCGACGTAGCTTACATTCAGAAGGAGTACACGAATGTCTTTAGGCCGGAGAACGTCAGCGCCAATCCCGACACATGGCGCCGAGTATTCTTGAATGGCGCAGAAACGCCGCTGCGCGTGACACGGCACGGTCTCGATATACAGCGCTACTGGTATCATGACCCGCTCCTATTTGTGTTCGATCCCTCGCGCGCTACCGATTTGATCGATCTCTGGAATCTGCGGCTCGAGCCACATCCCGTGCTTCCCATCCCCATGGGATGGTTTGAAGCCCTGGCTGATGACATCTATCAGTTGCTCAAAGACCAGCACCGTCCGGTGGTCGGCAATCCGAATGGTGTAATGCACAATGCGACCATCGAGTTCGGCCGTTCGATTCCGAAAGCCAAGGCCGACGCACTTATCCGCAAACTCAAACCCGGCCTGCCACGCGGCGCGCTTACAGTCAAACACTGGCGCAATTCCATTTGGATCGATCATCGGGATGATCTGGTGCATCGGGATAG
>JANPCA010000351.1:0-4974 GCA_031430715.1 Hyphomicrobiales bacterium
CGAGACGGTGAACACCTATGAGGGCACCCATGATGTGCACGCGCTGATTCTGGGCCGGGCGCAGACGGGGCTGCAGGCGTTCCAGTGAGTGATGTCGTCATCACCACCGCCGACCCCGCCGCGCCATCCGTCCGTGTACTGATCGATGCGCTCGATCAATACATGATTCCGCTCTATCCGGCGGAGAGCAATCATCTGCTTGATATCGAGACACTGCGGCGGCCGGAGATGCGGTTCTTCGCGGCGGCTGTCGGCGATGAATTGATGGGCTGCGGCGGGTGCTGGCTGCATGAGGGCTATGCCGAGATCAAGAGGGTCTATGTTAGTCCGAAGGCGCGGGGGCTGGGGCTGGCCAAGAAGCTGATGGATCGTATCGAGGATGAAGTCCGGTCGGCGGGCATGGCGATCGCCCGGCTGGAAACCGGCATCCATCAGCCCGAGGCCATCGGGCTTTACCGGGCGCTGGGCTATGTGGAACGCGGGGCCTTCGGCGACTACGCCCCGGACCCCAACAGCGTGTTCATGGAAAAGGCGCTGGGGTGAGGCCGGGAACAACCCTCCTTCCTTGCGCGTTTCCCCCCGAGCGACTAGATAGAACGTCCATTTCAAGGAGGAACGACCATGGCACTTGAACTCCCGGCCCTGCCCTATGCCTACGACGCGCTGGCCCCCTATATGTCGAAGGAGACGCTTGAGTTCCACCACGACAAGCATCACCAGGCCTATGTGACCAATGGCAATAATCTGCTGAAGGATTCGCCTCTGGCTGCACTGTCCATCGAGGACATCTGCAAGAAGGCCTTCACCGACAAGACCGCGGGCCTCGTCAACAACGTGGGCCAGCATTACAATCACAATCATTTCTGGAACTGGATGACGCCCAATGGCGGGGCCAAGAAGCTGCCGGGCAAGCTGATGGCGGCCGTCGACAGCGACCTCGGCGGCTATGACAAGATGCGGGCCGATTTCGTTCAAGCGGGCCTGACGCAGTTTGGCTCCGGCTGGTGCTGGATCGCGGTGAAGGACGGCAAGCTTGCCATCATGAAGACGCCCAATGGCGAGAACCCGCTGATGCACGGCGCCTCGCCGATCCTCGGCTGCGACGTGTGGGAACACAGCTACTATATCGACTACCGCAACCTGCGGCAGAAATACCTGGAAGCCTTCGTCGACAATTTGGTGAACTGGGACTACGTCGAAGACATGCGCGCCAAGGTCTGAGGCGCCACGGCCATATGACAGTTGCAAGAGAGGAGAAGCTGGGGCGCGCGGCGCGGGCCCTGGCCAGTTTTTTGGCCCGCAAGTCGGGCGGGCAATTGTCCTTCAGGCTATGGACCGGCGATGTCGTCTCCTCGCCTGCCCCCGATGGCAGGCCGCCTTTCGAAGTGACGATCAAGTCCGCGGCGGCGATGCGCGAACTCATGCTGCATCCGAGCGTCGAATCAGTGGCACGGCTTTATGCGGCGGGTGAATTCGAGTTTGGCGATGTGCATCCCATGGCGCTCGTCGACCGGGTGGACCACACGAGGTTCGCCAAGGGTCTCGGCTGGATGGAGCGATTCAAACTGCTGGCGGCGGCTCTGCCCCTTCTGACGGGCGGCGGCAAGCTGGCCGATCCCCTGGCCTTCGCGGGCGCTCAAGGCCGGGTGCCGGGCAAGGACCGTAACGACCAATCGCTCATCCATTTCCACTACGATCTGTCGAACCGCTTCTATGAACTCTTTCTCGATTCCCACATGGCCTATTCGGCGGCCTATTTCGAGCGCGAGGACATGAGCCTCGATGAGGCGCAGACCGCCAAGCTCGATCTCATCTGCCGCAAACTCCGCTTAGGCCCGGGCCTGAAGCTGTTCGACACCGGCTGCGGCTGGGGCAGCCTCATCTGTTACGCGGCCAAGACCTATGGCGTGCAGGCCTTCGGCGTGACGCTGGCCAAGGAGCAATATGAATACACGATGGCCAAGATCGCCCGCATGGGGCTGCAATCGCTGGTGACGGTCGAGTTGCGCGAATGCCGCACGGTGATAGCGCCTGAATCCTTCGACCGCATCGCCCAGGTCGGCATGTTCGAGCATGTTGGAATCGACAATCACGAAGCCTTCTTCAAGCAGATGCACGGGCTGCTGAAACCGCGCGGCCTCTATCTGCATCAGGCCTCGACACGGCGGCCGACGGTCGATCTCGCAAAGTTCCGGCGCAAATCGGTCTATCAGAATTTTGCGACGCGCTATATCTTTCCCGGCGGCGAACTCGACTATATCGGCCTCACGGTCACCAACCTGGAGCGTCTCGGTTTCGAGGTCCATGACGTCGAGAATACCCGCCAGCATTATCAAAGGACCCTGGAAGCCTGGGCGCAGCGCTTGTGGGACAACCGTGTTGAGGCGGCCAAGGAAGTGGGCGAGGCGCGCACCCGCATGTGGCTCGCCTATCTGGCCGGATCCGTCATGGCCTTCCGGCGGATGAACATCAACGACTTTCAGACGCTGGCCTCGAAGCGGCGGCTTGGAGCTTCCGGCCTGCCGATGGGCCGGCGCTGGATGGTGAATTGAGGAAACCGAAGGATACTTGAAATTGGTTGCGATTTTTGACGGCCACAACGATGTGCTGCTGCGCCTGTGGAGCAAGAAGGACACGGACCCCGTGGCGGATTTCGTGCAAGGCGACGGGCTCGGGCACATGGACCTGCCGCGCATGATCAAGGGCGGATTCGCCGGCGGCTTCTTCGCCATCTTCCTGCCCAACCCGAACGATCCCAAACACGACGATCTCGAACAGAACCCGCCGCCGGCATTGGAGGTGGCGCATTCGCCGGCCCTTGCCGCGACACTCGACATGGCCTCCCTGCTGTATCGCATCGCGCGCGCCGCCGAGGAGCGCTTCAAGGTGTGCCGGACGGTGGCCGAGATCCGCGCCGCGATGGCCGCCGGACAGGTCGCGGCGGTGCTGCACATCGAGGGTGCTGAAGCCATCGACGCCGAGTTGAAGGCGCTGGACGTTCTGCATCAGGCGGGTCTCCGGTCCATCGGTCCGGTGTGGAGCAGGCCGAATATCTTCGGCCATGGGGTACCATTCCGCTTTCCCTCATCCCCCGATACGGGGCCCGGATTGACGGAGGCGGGAAAGGCGCTGATCCGGCGCTGCAACGAACTGCGGATTCAGGCCGACCTGTCGCATTTGAATGCCAAGGGGTTCTGGGATGTGGCGGAGATCAGCACGGCGCCGCTGGTGGCGACCCATTCCAACGCCCATGCGCTGTCGCCGTCGTCGCGCAATCTGACGGATGAGCAGATCATGGCCATCGGCCAATCGGGCGGCATGATCGGTCTCAATTTCGCCAACGGCTTCCTCCGCGCCGATGGCAAGTGGCAGAGCGAGAACGGCCTCGACACCATGCTGCGCCATGTCGATCACTTGCTGCGGCTGGCGGGCGAGGATCACGTGGGGCTGGGTTCGGATTTCGACGGGGCACGTATTCCATCGCAGATCGGCGATGTGGCGGGATTGCCGAACCTGGTGGATGCGATGCGGACGCATGGTTATGGCGAGACGCTGGTTGCGAAGATCGCCAGCGGGAATTGGCTGCGCGTGCTGGAGCGGACGTGGGGCGGGTGAGCGCCTGCTAGGGATCGAGTTGCCGGATCAGATTGGCGCTGAAATTGACCACGCAGGCGGAGAGGTTGTCGAAGCCCTTGATCGAGCCTCGGAAGGACACGGTCGGGGTTGTCGTGGCGAGCACCGCCGGATTCTGGATGGAAATCTTCAGTTGCGCCAGATAGGCGCCGACGCGAGCGGAGATGTGATGGGCGTTGACGGTCTTGTATGCGGCTGTGAAGGCGCCGTTCCGAAGCTCGAAACCTTCACCGCCGCCGCCCGGGAACAGCATGGTGAGAATGCTGTCCGGTCCGTTCGTGGAGCCCGCCACGGGAACCCAATAGGTGCCGGTAAAATATTGCCGGTCGGGGTTCCAACCGGTGCAGCCGGTGGTGCTTGTCACGTTGAGACCGCCGTGGAAAACGACATCGGTCGGAGCGGCGTGAGAGGAGAGTGAACCCGCTACCAACATCATTAGAACAAGAGCAGTGCGCAAGGATCCCTCCATGGTGGGGCGGCATTTGGCTGACGCCGCCCGCCACCACTGCCTAGCTCACTTTACGTCATCTGACAAGGCGTCCGGTTGCCGTGGGGCCGATGATGTGGATGGTCATTCCGGCCCCACGATGCTCAGGCATGTGCGGCCACGGGGAAGACCGCCTCAAGCGCCGCAATGATCTGCTGCAGGCCAAGGCGCTGATGGAGGCCCTGCACGATACCGATCCCGAGCCGTTGGCAGGCGCGCTGCGTTCGGCCCGTGGGCGCGGGCGGGACGGCTGCGGAGAACCCATCAGGCGGTCATTGGCAGAGATTAAATCCGGGGCATTTTGAGGGTTGCAGATACTATTATCAACGCTAATATACCTCCATGAATCTCGCCCAATGGCTCATTAATAGCGGAATCTCGCAGTCGGAGCTGGCGCGCAGGCTGGGGATCACCCAGGGGCGGGTGTCGCAACTGGTGGGTGGCGCGCGGCCGTCGCTTGAGTTGGCGAACAGGATTGCCGCCGCCACAAGCAACAAGGTGCGGCCACAGGATTTTGGAGAACAGGACATGACCGGTGACAGCAAGCTCGACAGCGTCGAAGAGGCGATCAAGGCCATCGCCGAAGGCTCGATGGTGGTGGTGGTCGATGACGACGACCGCGAGAACGAGGGCGATCTGATCGCGGCTGCCGCCAAGATCACCCCGGAGCAGATGGCCTTCATGGTGCGTCATACGTCGGGAATCGTCTGTACACCGATCACCGCCGAGGATGCCAAGCGCCTCAAGCTCGATCCCATGGTGGCGCTGAACGATGCGCCGATGGGCACCGCCTTCACCGTCTCCATCGACTACAAGGAAGGCCTGACTACCGGCATATCGGCCAAGGAGCGCTC
>JANPCA010000352.1:0-5562 GCA_031430715.1 Hyphomicrobiales bacterium
GCGCGGCGCAGGCCTTGGCAATTCCCCAGGCAATCGACCGGCTGTTCGCAACGCCCATGATGAGGCCGCGCTTGCCCGCCATCAAACCTTTGTTATCGCTCATGTTTATTCCTGAAAACCCGCTCGGGCTCCGGTGGTGCCCTGGGCGGGTTAATTGGCACAAAGCTCATGACGGGTCCACTGGAAAGAAATTGGGCAGAAGGTCCGGCATTGCGGCACCCGGCGCAATTGTGATGCCCGTGGCGCCGCCTTGGCTTGAACCTGAGGCCGCTCAGGTGGCATAAGCACCGGTGAACGATGCAGACGGAGGACGCCAGGGTCATATGGCGCGTGCAACATGAGCTTGAGAGACCTGTCGAAACTGACCGCATCCATGGGCTTTGCCGAGCGCAATGACCCCTTCGGCCTGTTCGGCGAGTGGCTGACGGAGGCCGAGACGTCCGAACCCAACGATGCCAACGCCATGGCGCTGGCCACCGCCGACGAGGAAGGCATGCCCAATGTCCGCATGGTGCTGCTCAAAGGCTTCGATGAGCGCGGCTTCGTGTTCTACACCAATTTCGAAAGTCAGAAGGGCCAGGAACTCCTCGGCACCATGAAAGCCGCCCTGTGCTTTCACTGGAAGTCGCTGCGCCGCCAGGTGCGCGTGCGGGGCCCCGTCGAGGAAGTGACGGCGGCCGATGCCGATGCCTATTTCGCGTCACGCCCGAGGGACAGCCGCATCGGTGCCTGGGCCTCGCAGCAATCGCGCCCGCTCGAAACCCGCTTCGCGCTTGAAACGGCGGTGGCCATGACCACGGCGCGCTATGCCATCGGCGAAGTGCCGCGCCCGCCGCACTGGTCGGGCTTCCGCGTCAAGCCGGTGTCGATCGAATTCTGGCACGACCGCCCCTTTCGCCTCCACGACCGGGTGGTCTTCCGCCGGGCTGGGGAGGCGGGCGGCTGGGCGAAGGCGAGGCTGTATCCGTGAGACGACTTGAAAATCTCGTACATTGTATTCATATTCGATGTACAGTATGCTTCATATGAATGCGCCAGTATTTTAATGTCATCTGGAATGAGGAAAAGAACCAAATCCTCAAGGCGGAGCGGGGAATCTCATTCGAAGAGGTCGTTTCCGCCATTGAAAATGGCCGCGTGCTGGATGATGTCGATCACCCGGATGCAAATCGCGCTCATCAGCGCATTCTGATTGTTGAAATAGGCGGATATGCCTGCGGCGTCCCTTATGTCAGTGATGGAAAAACAACGTTTCTGAAAACAATCTACCGGAGCCGCGACTTTCAGCAAGTCTACTTGAGGTCGAAATGACAAAGCCAAAACACACGGGGTTTGATGCGCCGTTCCTCGATGAGGAAGAGGAAGAAATATTCAAGGCAGTCGAGCGCGGCGAATACGTCTCCGACATGACCCGCGAAGAGGCCAGCAAGATGTGGCAAGATGCGGTGCGCAACACCTTCCGCAAGAAGCCGATCACGGTGCGTGTGCAGGAGCGCGATATCGAGCGGATCAAGGTCATGGCGATGGAACAGGGCATTCCCTACCAGACGCTGGTGGCCTCGATTCTCCACCGCTATGCCAAGGGCACCTTGAAGGAAGTGGTCTAGTCTCATCAGCATGACGCAAACCCCCGATACAGAACGCAAGACCCTGATCTTGACCGGCGCCTCGCGCGGCATCGGGCACGCCACCGTCAAGCGCTTTTCGACGGCCGGCTGGCGCGTCATCACCTGCTCGCGCCATCCCTTCCCGGAGGACTGCCCGTGGGACGCGGGGCCGGAAGATCACATCATGCTCGATCTGGCTTCCTCCATCGACACTCATGCGGCCATCGCGGTGATGAAAGAAAAATTGAAAGCCCAGGGTTCGAAACTTCATGCGCTGGTCAACAATGCCGCGATCAGCCCCAAGAAACCGGGCGGGGGCGGCCGTCTCAACACTATCGAGACGGCGGAGGAGGACTGGAAGCGGGTCTTCCAGGTCAATTTCTTCGGCCCCATCATGCTGGCTCGCGGGCTCATTGGCGAGCTCGCCGCCGCCAAGGGGGCCGTGGTGAACGTGACTTCGATCGCCGGTTCGCGCGTCCATCCCTTCGCCGGTGCCGCCTATTCGACCTCGAAGGCCGCATTGGCGGCGTTGACCCGCGAAATGGCCGCCGACTTCGGACCCCTGGGCGTGCGCGTCAACGCCATCTCGCCGGGCGAAATCGAAACCTCGATCCTGTCGCCCGGCACCGAGAAGCTGGTGGCGCAAATCCCGCAGCGCCGCTTGGGCCAACCGGAAGAAGTGGCCCGCGCCATTTATTTTCTGTGTACGGACAGTTCAAGTTACGTGAACGGTGCCGAACTGCATATCAACGGCGGCCAACATGTCTAACGAGAGCCTCCGGCCCGAGACCATCGCCGCTCACGCGCTGCGGGCGGTGGATGAGGCAACGGGCGCCGTGGTGCCGCCGATCTATACGTCGACCACCTATGCCCGCGACGAATTCTATACGCCGAAGCTGAAAGAGAATTATGTCCGCAACGGCAACCCCACCCTGTGGCAGGCTGAAGAGACCATCGCCGCGCTGGAGCAGGGGGCGGCGGCCCTGCTCTTTGCGTCGGGCATGGCGGCCATCACGACGCTCACCGAGACGATCCCGCCGGGCGCCCATGTGGTGGCGCCCGACGTCATGTATTACGGCACCCGCGACTGGCTGAAGCGGCTGGAGGGCTTGGGCCGGATCGCGCTCACGCTGTTCGATCCAAGCGATCCGGCGGCACTTGGCCGGTCCCTGCGCAACGGCGGAACCGATCTCGTGTGGATCGAAACCCCGCTCAATCCCACGTGGGACGTGATCGATATCGCGGCCGCGGCCAGCGCCGCCCATGGGGCCGGCGCCATTCTCGCCGTCGACGCCACCGCGACCGCCGCCGTGACGACGCAACCCCTGAAGCTCGGCGCCGACATCGTCTTTCATTCAGCGACGAAATACCTGAACGGCCATTCCGATGTGCTGGCGGGCGTTCTCGTCACCCGTGAAATCAATGCCCGCTGGAAGGACATCGCCACACTCCGCACCAAGATGGGCTCGCCCCTGGCCCCGCTCGAATGTTGGCTGCTCATGCGGGGGATGCGCACCCTCTTCGTTCGTTACCGCCAGGCATCGGGCAATGCGCTGGCCATCGCGCGGCATTTCCAGCACCACCCGAAACTTGAGCGCGTGCTCTATCCAGGCCTGCCCTCACACCCGGGCCACGCCATCGCGGCGCGCCAGATGACCGATGGTTTCGGCGGTATGATGTCGATCCTCGTCAAGGGCGGCTTCGACGACGCCCGGCGTCTCTGCACGCGTCTGAAGGTGATCGTTCCCGCCACCTCTCTGGGCGGCGTCGAAAGCCTCGCCGAGCACCGCAAATCGGTGGAAGGGCCGTCGAGCCCCGTGCCGGACAATCTGGTGCGCCTCTCCACCGGCATTGAACACGCCGATGATCTCATCGCCGATCTGGAGCAAGCCTTGGCAGGTCTCTGAGCGGATTCCATCCCTTCTCCCAAGGGAGAGGAGAGACTATCCCTAATTCCAGCCGGCCCCCTTCATCTTGCGCCGCAGTTCCTCGGAAACCCGGCTGGCATCCTCGCCATCCTGGATGATCTGCGGCGTGATGAAGACGATCAGTTCGTTGCGCCTGGCGCTGTTGTCGGTCCTGCCGATAAGATCGCCAAACAGCGGAATCTTGTTGACGCCCGGCACGCCATCCTTCTCGCGGCTTTCCTGGCCGCTGATCAGGCCGCCCAACAGCACCGTCTGCGAATTGGGTACCGACACCTTGCTCTTGATCGAGCGTTGCGAAATGGTCGGATTGCCGCTTCCGGCGCCCGCCGTCACCGACGACAGTTCCTGGCCAAGTTCGATGGTCACGATGCCGTTGGCGCCGACTCGCGGCTTCACCGTCAGGATAACGCCCGTGTCGCGGTACTCGATGGAACTGCTCACCGCCTGTCCATCGTTGTTCCCCGGGGTGGACAAAGTGCCGGTAATGATCGGAATCTGGTCGCCCACCTTGATGGTCGCCGTTTCGTTTTCGAGAACCAGCACCGAGGGCGAGGAGACGATCCTCACCTTGGTGACGGCACTCAGCGCGTCGACCACCAGGCGCGGGTCGGCGGCACTGCCGATGAAGAAATTGAGGCCGGGGACATTGGGCCTCAGCGTCAGCCCAGTCTTGGGGAAGACGCCGCCCGACGCGTCCTGACCCTTGAGATAGGCCTGCACGCCGAAACGCAGATTGTCGTTCAGCACCACTTCCATGATGGTGGTGTTGATCAGCACCTGCACCGAAGGAGCGTCGATCTTCTGCAGCGTCGCCAGAATCTTGGCGTATTCACGCTTCGTGGCGCGGATGACGATGGTGTTGTTGGCGGTGTTGGGCGTGATGCGGATGCCCGACGAGAGATTGGGCGGCGTGGTCGAGTCGGTGGTTTCTGGCGAGGTTCCGACACATGTTGTGGCATCCTGCCGGTCTGTCTTGCCGTCGCTGTTCTGCGACGAACTGCCGTCCTGGCCGGTGCCCTGCGACTGATCGGTCTGCACCTGCACCGTCGGCTGATCGGGCGCCACCTCGCCGGTCAGGCCCGCCGCGTCGCTCTTGTCGAGGAAGGTGGCGGTCAGGATCTTGGCCAGGTCGGCGGCATTGCCGTTCTGCACGGCATAGACGAAGTAATTGGTATCGGTGACGCTCGACTTGTCGAGGCGCCGGATCCAGGTCATGGCGCGGCGCACTTTCTCCGCGCTGTTGGCGATGACCACGACGCCGTTCAGCCGTTCGAGCGGCACGGCCTTGATGCCGTTCGGCCCGGACGATGCGCTGTCTTCCGCGAACACCGCCTCGAGCTTCGACACAATCTCCTCGGGCGTGCTGTTGCTTAAGATCGAAATGCTGGCCGACTGGCTCTCCATCCAGTCGACATCGAAGGACATGACGACATCGACCAGCGTGCGCCGCTCGGAAGCGGAACCCCGCACCAGAATGAGATTGCCCACTTTGGAGGCCCTCACGCTGCCGCCGCGCGCGATGAAACTGTCCATCAGCTCCAGCATGTTGTTGGGGCTGATGTAGCGCAACGGCACGGCGCTGACGCCGAAGCCAGGCGACGTGGTGCCGGAGTCGAGATCGGCACTGCCCGGTTCGCCGTCGATCACTTCCTGGAGCGCCACCACCTTGGCCAGTCCATTGGTGCGCACCAGGGCCGCGCCATTGAGCCGGAGCGCTGCTTCAAAGGCATCGAGCACTTCGCGCGTCGACAGTGGCCTGCTGGTTGACAGCGTGATGGTGCCCTGAATGCGCGGATCGACCACATAATTAAAACCAAGCGTGTCGCCGAGGATCAGTTTGCTCGCCTCGGCGATGTCGGCCCGGTCGACATTGATGGTGAACTTGCCGTCGCTTTCGGTGACCCCCGGCGGCGGCTCTCCGGCCTGCTCGCCCATGCCCTGGGGCTGGCCCAGAAAGAGCTGCTCGCTGCCGCCACCGTTGCCAGCGAGGGCCGGCCCCTCGCGGCGCTGGCCG
This sequence comes from Hyphomicrobiales bacterium, assembly GCA_031430715.1. GTDB lineage: Bacteria > Pseudomonadota > Alphaproteobacteria > Rhizobiales > Aestuariivirgaceae > Aestuariivirga. The sequence continues at coordinate 5,550 of JANPCA010000352.1, forward strand.
ATCTTGGTTGGCC
>JANPCA010000353.1:0-2560 GCA_031430715.1 Hyphomicrobiales bacterium
GGCGCCGAGCATGCCGCCAAGGCTCCAGCCGCCATGGAACATTGACATGGTGGGCCGCCGGATGCCGCGCTCGACGGCGATGCCATGGGCATTCATGGCCACGTCCAGACTGCCGGTCATCATGCCCATGACGAAACCGGCGATGACGAAAGTGGTCATGGTGGGCGCCAGAACGGGGCCGAAGAAGGTGAGGCACAGCAATACGCCGGTCACCGCCGTGACCCTGGCGCTGCCATAGCGGTTGATCAGCGCGCCGGCCAGCGGCATGGCGAAAACGGCACCGGCCGCAAAGGCCAGTAGCGCCAGCCCAAACATAGCGGGGCCGGCGGCCAGGCGCTCCTTGGCCAGCGGAATATGCGGCACCCAGGTGCCGATGAGCATGCCGTGCATGGCGAAGATGGCGGCCACGGCCAAGCGGGCCTTGGTGGGTGTCGTGGTGGTCATGAATTGGTGCTCTGCTGTTCGCGCGTTCACTAGCCGATTGCGCTGCCTCTCACCACAGGGCATTGTGCGGTCCAGCACTGCGCAGTTGGGGAACGGCGGTGCGCAACAACAATGCGGCCCTGTCCTGAATTCAGGAGGATTCCCCATGCCAAGCGATGATGCCGTATTGGCTGTCCGGCAGCGGCGCGAGCGCCACCCGATCAATCGCATCGGCGTTTCCGACGTCCTGTTCTCCTTGCGCGACGGATTGCGCGATTTCCAGAAGGCGCCGGCCTACGGCCTGTTCTTCGGCCTGGCCTACGCAGGTTTCGGCTGGTTCCTCATGTATCTGATGATCGCCCTGGACTTCGGTTCCTATGTCTATCCGATGGTTACGGGCTTCGCGCTGGTGGCGCCGTTCGCGGGCGCCGGATTCTATGAGGTCTCGCGGCGGCTGGAGCGGAACGAGCCCTTGTCATGGTGGGCGGTTTTCTCCTGCATCTTCGGGCCAGGCGGCAAGGCGGTGGGCGTCATGGTCATCGTCACCACGTTTTCCTACATCATCTGGCTCGACATCGCGGCGGCCCTCTATGTCATGTTCTTCAGCATGAAGCCGCCGCGCTTCGAGCAACTGCTCGAAGCCATCCTGACGACGCCCAAGGGCTTTGCCTTCCTGGTGATCGGCAACGGCATCGGCGCCGTGCTGGCGCTTCTGGTCTTTTCGATCATGGTGGTGTCGCTGCCGATGGTGTTTGACCGCGAGGTCGATTTCGTCACCGCCATGATCACCTCCGTCAAGTCGGTGCTGGCCAATCCGAAGCCGATGCTCCTGTGGTGCGTCATCATCGGCGTGCTGCTCGGCTTGTCGCTGGTCTCGGTCTTCGCCGGGCTGATCGTCACCCTGCCGATCCTGGGGCACGCGACCTGGCATTTGTATCGGCGGGTGGTGGGAGCGGAAACTAAATAAGCTCAAAGTCCGCATTGGTGAGAGCCAGTCCTGCCGCGAGTGTTGCGAACTGGATCTGGCCGCCCGCCACGTTGCCGTTGGGGTCGTAGTAGAGCGCACCGGTGGTGGAATCATAAATTACGAAGTCATCGGCATCCGCGGCAGCGCCGCCAATCGTGAAATTGTTTGCGGCAAGGGTACCCGGTGCGCCGAGCAGGGTGAAGATTGCGTTTTCGAGCCGCACCGTATCGTCGGCTACCGAGAAATCGCTAATCGTGCCAGCATTTGAGGCTTTCAGCGCACTACTGAATACAAAGTTGTCTGTGCCCGACCCGCCGAACATCGTGTCGAGGCCGGGGCCGCCATCGATCGTGTCGTCGCCCGCCCGGCCAAAGATCGTATCGTCGCCAGCCGCGCCATTGAGTGTGTCATTTCCGGCGCCACCGTCGATCTCGTTTGCTGCCGAGTTGCCGCGCAAGACATCGTTATGTGCCGAGCCTGTCAGATTTTCGATGCGCCTGAGCGTATCAAACCCAGCTCCCAGCGTGTTCTGGGCGCCCGTCAAAGCGAGATTGACGGAAACGGCAGAGTTGCTGTCCAGATAGCTCGCGGTATCCTCGCCGGCCCTGCCGTTAATCGTGTCGCCGCCTTGGCCGCCCACGAAGACATCATCGCTGCTGCCACCAAGTAACCGATCGACACCCTCGCCACCAAAGACGGTTCCCGCTACCGATCCACCGGACAAGTCGACGCTATCATTGCCGCCGCGCATCAGCACATCGCCGTTGATGTGGCCGGTATTGAGCAGGCTGTCGTTGCCTTCCCCGAGATCGACGATGCCAAAGATATCGCCGTCATTGGTGATCACATCGTCGCCGCCGCCAAGCGCTACAATGCCGTGAAGTGCACCGGTCAGTCCGTTGATGAGGGAATCCGTTCCGGCGCCTGTACTTACTGCCAGGGTGGCGGATACGAAGCCCGTATTGGTTATGAATGAAAAGGCGCCGGCATTGGTTGAAACACTAATGCCGGTGATGGCGTTGACGCCGCAGTAGATGTCGCCGCTGTTGATAACTTTCGTGCCAGTGCCGCCCAAGACTGAAATGCCTTCGCCGAGCGTTGTGGTAATCACTCCGGAATTGACGGCGAGGTTGTTGTCGCCCGTCATAAACAGTCCGGAATAAAGAGCGG
>JANPCA010000354.1:0-2033 GCA_031430715.1 Hyphomicrobiales bacterium
AGGGCTCCGCATAGTCGAGAAGAAGCGGCAGCGGCGCCAGTGCCCTGGCCACCACCACACCTGCCTCCGGGATGTTCCCACTCTCGGCCAGTTTCTCAAGCCTCATGTGATGCACCCGGACTCTGGCCCCGGTCCTCCGGACAGCCTCCCGGAGAAAGGCCACCTTCTTGCCGTTGCTCTCGTAGAGATCGGCCTCCATGCCTGACGCGATGGCCAGCACCAGGCCCGGAATACCCGCACCCGAACCAAGTTCAGCAAGCCTGTGGCACCCGTCTGGGATCAGTCTCAACAACTGCACCGCGTCGAGAATATGCCGCGTCCACACCGTTTCAACTGTGGATGGACCAATCAGATTGATTTGCTTCTGCCAATTCAGGAGCAGGTCGGCATAGATTTGAAGTGCCGCCAATGATTCACGTGAAACATTATAGGCCGCCAAAGGACCGCCAGGGGACACGCCCGCCACGCTCAAGCGGCCCGCCGCTTGTCCCGCCTCTTGACATGGCCAAGAAGTGCGGCCAGCGCCGCCGGGGTCATCCCGTCGACGCGAGAGGCCTGGCCAAGGGTTGCCGGTTTCAACGCTGTCAGTTTCTGCCGCAGCTCTGCCGAGAGGCTGGGCAATCCATGGTAATCGAGATCGACCGGGAGGAGCAATTGCTCCTCCTTGCGCAAGGCGTCGATATCGGACTGCTGTTTCTCGATATAACCGGCATAGAGCGCCTCGGCGAGAATCGCCTCGATGACATCGGGCCTCAATTCACGAAGTTGCGGCCAGACTGAAAATACCGCATCGAGTCCCACATCCGGCATCGCCATCAGATCCACAGCCGACCGCCGCAGACCGTCCTGGTTAACCTTGAGCCCCAGCTTTGCGGCCTCGGAGGATGTCATGCTCAGGTGCCGGGCCAGCTTGAGGCCCAGCTGCAAGGCATCCGCCCGCCGCTGAAACGCGGCACCGCGCTCGGTCCCCACCAGTCCAACCGAGAGGCCCAGCGGCGTCAACCGCGTGTCGGCATTGTCGGCGCGTAGCGACAGCCGGTATTCGGCCCGCGACGTGAACATGCGGTAGGGCTCGGTCACGCCCTTGGTGACCAGATCGTCGATCATCACCCCGATATAGGCCTGCGCCCGGTCGACTACGGCAGCATCCTCGCCGCCCGACCGGCGTGCCGCATTTAGGCCAGCCATGAGACCCTGCGCGCCGGCCTCCTCATAGCCCGTGGTTCCATTGATCTGTCCCGCCAGGAACAGGTTGGGAATTAGCTTTACTTCCAGCCCCACGGTGAGCTGCCGCGGATCGACATAGTCATACTCGATGGCATAGCCCCAGCGCTTGACCACCACATCCTCAAGACCGGGAATCGTCCGGATGAAGGCATCCTGGACATCCTCCGGCAGGGAAGTCGATATCCCGTTCGGATAGACCGTATCGTCATCGAGACCCTCGGGCTCCAGAAAGATCTGGTGCGAGTCCTTGTCGGCAAAGCGCTTCACCTTGTCCTCGATCGACGGACAATAGCGCGGGCCGACACCCTCGATCTGACCCGAATACATCGGCGACCTATGAATATTATCGCGAATGATGCGATGACTCTCTTCGGTCGTATGGCTGATGTGACAGGAGACTTGGCGGGTAGTGATCCCGGCCGTCAGGAATGAGAAAGGCACAGGCTGATCGTCACCGCGCTGTTCTTCAAGACGATACCAGGCAATGCTTCGCCCATCGAGCCGTGCAGGCGTCCCCGTCTTGAGCCGGCCGAGTTGCAAACCCGCCATGCGGAGCTGTTCGGAGAACCCATGCGATGGCTGTTCGCCGTGGCGGCCAGCAGGAATGCGCCTTTCGCCAATGTGAATCAATCCATTGAGGAAGGTCCCGGCCGTCAGAACCGCCGCTCCGCAAGAATATTCTGTGCCGTCGGCACAAACGACACCTCGCACCTTGCCATCCTGTAACAGGAATCCGCAGGCCTCGGCCTCGATCACCAATAGATTTGTCTGTGCACGGACGGCTTCCTGCACCGCCTGCCTGTAGA
>JANPCA010000355.1:0-2285 GCA_031430715.1 Hyphomicrobiales bacterium
TGCCGATTGGGCACAACTCGAACCACTCATTGTCCCGGATGATGTCTTTGAAGTCTTCGCGGGTTTTGGCATCCACGCTTTTTGCTGTTTTGCCATCACCATCACTCCTTTTGGTTGTTACCACAGACTCCTGAGTAAAGAACTTGACCCCTGCATGATAGTGGCAGTTGATTTCAGATTCATCCAGCACTCGGCAACCACATTTGCCATCTGTTCAGCCATTGTACTCTCAGGCAATCGTGCTCGACTCGCCTCTTTCTGCACACGTCCGAGCAATACTTGACCTTCGCCCATTTCTTCGGCCAAGCGAACGGTCGGTTTTGAATGCCGTCATGATGTCAATTGGCCTCGCTCTGGGCCGCCGACGGCAGGCGCTCGACATTGCTCTGTCCGGTCTGGCGCGCCATCACCTTGCGCATGATTTCGTCGCGCGGCCCCATGGCCGCCATCTTGCCGTCGGCCAGCACCAGCATTTTGGGAATGGCCGCCAGCGCGCTCGGACGGTGCGCGATGACCACCACCGCGGCGCCGCGCCCCATGGCCTGGCGAATGGCGAAATCGAGCGCCGACTCGCCTTCGGCATCGAGTGCGGAATTGGGTTCGTCGAGAATGAACAGCACGGGATCGCCATAGAGCGCCCGGGCGAGTGCCACGCGCTGGCGCTGGCCGGTCGAGAGCTTGGCGCCGTTTTCGCCTAGCGGCGTGTTGTAACCATCCGGCAGCCGCATGATCATGTCGTGGACATTGGCCTGCTTGGCGGCCTCGACGATGGCATCGGCATCCGCGTTGGGCTGGAAGCGGGATATGTTCTGCGCCGCCGTGCCGTCGAAGAGTTGCACGTCCTGCGGCAGATAGCCAATGGCGCGGCCAAGCCCATCGGGCTCATACTGGTCGAGCGCCGCGCCATCGAGGCGCACGTGGCCCCGCGTCGGCGCGAGAATGCCGACCAGCGCCCGGGCCAGGGTGGATTTCCCGGCACCCGTGGGGCCGATGACGCCGACCCCTTCGCCAGGTTCGACCGTGAAGCTGATGCCCTGCAGCAACGGCTTCTCGACACCGGGCAATTGCACGATGAGGTTTTCGACGGCAAGGCGGCCCTTGGGCGGCGGCAGCTTCATCTGCTCCCTGCCTTCGGGCACCGAGCGCAGCACGGAGGTCAGGCGCTCGCGTGCCTTGCGGAAGGCCAGAAACTGCTGCCAGTTGGCCACCGCCTGCTCGACCGGGGCCAGGGCCCGCGACATGATGATCGAAGCGGCGATCATGGCGCCCGGCGTGATGTGGCCGAGGATCGCCAGATAGGCGCCGAGCGCCAGAATGCCCGACTGGATGAACAGGCGCAAAACGCGCGAGGCGGCACCCAGCAGCCCGCCCGCATCATTGGCGATGGTCTGATGGTCAAGTGCCACCTGCTGAATCTCGACCCAGCGCTGGCGCATGGTGCCGGCCATGCCGAGCGAATGCAGCGCCTCGGAATTGCGGCGGCCCTCGTCGGTCATGACATTGGCGCGGACAATGGCCTTGGTGGCCTCGGTGACAGGCCCGCGCGTGGCCCGTTCGGACAGCACGGCCAGCACGAAAATGACGGCGGCGGCGGCCAGCGAGGCCACGCCCAGCATCCAGTGCATGAGGAAGATGATGCCCAGATAGAAGGGCATCCAGGGCATGTCGAAAAAGGCGAAAGGCCCCTGCCCCGACAGGTACTGCCGGATGGTCGCCAGATCGTTCAGGGGCTGCGAGCCGACGCCCGGCGTTTTCCTTAAAGCATGCTGGGTAACGGCATCGAACACCCGGCCGCGCAGCTTTTCCTCGACGCGGCGTCCGAGCCTGACCATCAGGCGGGCCCGCAGATATTCGAGGAAGCCGTAATAGGCATAGAGAATGGCCACCACGATGATGAGCGCCACCAGGGTGGGAGCGCTGCCCGAAGACAGCACCCGGTCATAGACCTGCAGCATGAACAAGGGGCCGGTCAGCATCAGGATATTGACGATGCAGCTGAAAACGCCCGCCGCGATCAACGTGCTGCGGCTGGCCGTGTAGACCTCGCCGATTTCGTCGCGGCCTGCTGGATCGTTCGGTTTCGCCATGATCTTTCCGGAGATTCTTCCCTAGGGGGGCAGCTCATAACACAAAAAGTCTACAAACTCTTCAACGGCGCGCGCTTGGCCGATTTAAGGCGGAAAGTCCCGGTTTTGTCCTCACCTTGAGAGATTGTGAAAAACTCGAAATCGCCGAGAATTGGGCAAAAAAGCGGGATGCCAGCTTTCGCTGGCATGACGGGAATT
>JANPCA010000356.1:0-5640 GCA_031430715.1 Hyphomicrobiales bacterium
TTCCAAAATCGTCAAGTGCAATGGCAATGCCGAGCGCTTTAATTTGACGGAGGTTGTGGAGAGCGCTCTTAAGATCCTTGACGATGGCCGTCTCGGTCACTTCGAACTCGATCCGCGCCGTAGCGACTCCATGATTGACGATGACTGACCGTACAAAGTTGTCAAACCCGGCCTGGCAGATCGATCGCGTGGAGACGTTTATCGCAACTCGCGGAATATCTGGCCATTCCACAAGAAATTTGACGGCCTGCCTCAAGACCCAGTGGTCAACATCCGTGATGAGGCCGCTTTCTTCCGCCGCCGGGATGAATTCGTCGGGTGGTATGAATTCACCGCGGATGGTGCTTTTCCAGCGCAGCAGAGCTTCGACTCCCGAAAGTTCCCGCGTGGCCACCTTGAATTGCGGTTGGAAGTGTAAGACCAATTCGTCGTCGGCCATGGCCATCTTGAGGTCTTCCACAAGATTCCGCCGCGGCCGCGGCTGCTCGCACATGGCGGCAGCGAAAGATCTAACCGGGTCGGCAACTTCCGTTTTGGCTCTGTACATGGCGATATCGGCATTGTTCAGAAGTTCCCGCCGGGTGCCGCCGTGGTCCGGATATGCCGCGACGCCGCAGGAAATCGGAGCACTGATCAGGCTGCCGTTCCATTTGAGCGGAGTGGCAATCTCATTCACCAATGCGCGCGCTAGTTGGAGCGCCGTCGCGGCCGTAACGCCTTCGGCGATCACCGCGAATTCGTCGCCGCGCAGTCTCGCCGGATAGAAATCCGCCGTCTGACGGGAAGCCAGCCTGAGAGCAATTTCCTTGAGATACTGATCGCCGGCTAAGTTGCCATAGCATTCGTTCACTTCCCTGAAGCGGTTGAAGCTGAACACGATGACAGCGGCTTGCGCGTTTTTGCTCGCTGACCTGCGTAGAACATCGTCGAAGTGATCGTTGAACGCCAAGCGGTTCGGCAATCCCGTAAGTGCGTCCTGCATCGCGATCTTGCGCATGCGGACCTCGGCTTGCTGGCGTTCGCGCAAGTCCTTGACGCGCTCCGTGACATCGTGAAAGGCCAGCACCTTTCCGCCACCGGCCATGGTCGTGGAATTCACCTCCAGGAACATGCCGCCAGCGACGATGTCTCCCGACCGGGCGGATACCGCAACGTCAATCAGCCGCTGGAGACGGTCAGGCGCATTGCCAAATGCCGCGTTCGCAAATTCGGCAAGCCGCGGATTCGAGAGCGACAAGTTTCCGTTTTTTTCCAGAACCGCCATTCCGGTTCCGGCGCTCATGAGCACGGCCCCCAGCAGGCGCTGCCGCTCGGCATTTGCTAGAGCGTAGCGTATTGCACGGTCGAGCAAAGCGCTGCCGATCTGCGCCTTTGGCACGAAATCGGATGCGCCGGCTTTCTGTGCGGCGAAGTCTACAACCTTGTCAGTTACGCCGGTGAGAAGTATTATGGGAGTATCGATGTGGGCGGCCCGCACCATGTTGATGAAGTCGATGCCAGTCATCGAGCCCAGACGATAATCGCTGAGTATGACGTCAAATGTCTCCGCCGCGAGACTGGCCATCGCGGCAAGCGGTGACATCGCCTGGGTGATATCGTATTTCGTTTCCCGGACTTCATTAATGGCGCAAGCAATTAGATACAAGTCATCTTCATCATCGTCGACAACGAGTATTCTTATCACCTGGCCAAAATTCATCTGGCGAATTTCCTTGACTACCAACCCGGCAACCCGAATGCTCCGTTGGATGGTTTTGTGGAAGCGAACGAACAACTGAATGAGGGCGGGTGTATAAGTTGCAATAATTAAAGGCGCATTAAACCGGCGTTTTCCGCCGCCAAATTGCACGAGTTTTGCCTACAACAGACCGGATCCTAGTTCAGCTCATCCCACCAGATCGGATTGCTCCAGGCGCGCTTTCCGGCGTGGTCGATCACCGTGACGCGGAACCAGGGGCTGGTCTTCCTCAGCAGCCAGCCCTTTTCCAGCTTCGCCAGGTCGAAGCTGGCCTCGGTGATGGCCTTGGCCGTCCGCACCATGGTGCGCGACGTACCGCAGACCACCGTGATGGTATCGACCGGCGAGCACGAGATCGAAATCTCCTTAGCCACCATGTCGATGCCGCGGATCTGCGGCCCCTGGCTCGAATAATATTGCCCGCTCTTCAGGGCGGTAAGCAGCACATCGGGGTCAAGGCTTTCAGCCTTCACATGGACCCAGCCGCCAAAATAATCGGGTGACTTGAAATGCGCGTCGTCGGTGGCAAAGGCGGTGAGGCGTTTGCCTTCGGTGAGCAGCTGATCGGCCAGATACCAACCATCGCCGCGGTCGTTCTCGATGGCGCAGCCGTGATTGTAGATTTCGACCGCATGGGCGGATGTGATGGCGCGGCCGTCCTCGATGGTCAATTGCGACCAGGCGGGGTGGGCGATGCCAATGAAAGCTCCGGCCTCGGCCGCGCGGGCGGCCAGACGGGCACCGGTCTCGCCGTCCGTGTTGCGCGGGAAATCGAGCGGCAATCCGGCGGCGACGATGTGCCAGAGTTCGCCCACCGCCGTTTCGGGCGCGTGCAATTCGGCACCGATCAGGGTGGTGAAATTATTGGAGCGGAAGCCCCGCGTGTCGGCGATCGGCCAATTGAAATTGCCGATGAAATGCTCGGACAATTGCATGAAGTCGTAGCCGGCATTTTTGTAGGCATCGACCACCGCCCGTGGTTCAAGCACTCCGTCCGACAAGGTGGAATGGGTGTGGAGATTGCCGCGCCAGAAGCGGCCGGGGGTGGAGAAGGGAGCCAGAAGTGTCATGGGGGATGTTCCGCTTTCAGACGCTCATCTGCATGCCGAGTTCGACGACGCGGTCGGGGGGACTGCGGAAGAATTCGATGGCCCGTGACGATTGGTTGGCCATCATGATGAACAGGCGCTGCTGCCAGAAGGGCAGCGCCGACCGGGCCGACATGCGGATCACGCGTCTCCCTAAGAAATACGAGGCCTGGCGCGGATCGATGACCAGGCCGAAGGGTTCGCAGGCCCTCAGCGCCTTCGGCACGTCGGGCTGTTCCATGTAACCGAAGCGGGCCTCCACAAGCCAGGCGCCCAAGGGCAGCTGCTTGACGCTGACGCGTTCCTCACCGTCACCCTCGATCCTCGGCTCGCTGGTGGTTTCCGCCGTGATGAACACCAGCCGGTCATGCAGCACGCGGTTGTGCTTCAGGTTGTGCATGAGGGCGCTCGGCGCATAGAGCGGATCGGTCTGCAGGAAGACGGCGGCTCCGGCCACGCGCGTCGGCTGGCGCCGTTCGAGGCTTTCGAGCAGCGGCAGGAGTTCGACCGATTCCTTGCGCAGCTTGGCGGCAAGTGCCGCACGCCCACGCATCCAGGTGACCATCAGCATGATGATGGTGGCACCCAAGAGGACGGGCATATAGCCGCCATTGGCGAGCTTCAGGCCATTGGCGGCCATGAAGGTCAGTTCGATGAAGAGGATGGCCGAAAGGGCCGGCACGACGAGCCAGACGGGCAGGGTGCGCGATTTCCAGAAGAACAGGATGGCCAGCATCGAATCGACGATCATCGAGGTGTTGACGGCGATGCCATAGGCCGACGCGAGATTGCTCGACGACTTGAACACCAGCACCAGGATGATGACGCCGATCATGATCATCCAGTTGATCTGGCCGACATAGATCTGGCCCTGCTCGGTCTCGCTGGTGTGGGTGATGTTCATGCGCGGGAAGAGGCCGAGCGACATGGCCTGCTGGGCGATCGAGAAGGCCCCGGTGATGACGGCTTGCGAGGCGATGACGGTGACAGCGGTGGCGAGCGCCACCAGCGGGATCAATCCCCATGATGGCGCCATGAGGAAGAAAGGGTTTTCGACGGCGTGCGGATGGGCGATGATGAAGGCGCCCTGGCCTAGGTAGTTGAGGATGAGGCCGGGGAACACCACCATCAGCCAGGCCAGACGGATGGGCTTCGAGCCGAAATGGCCCATGTCGGCATAGAGCGCCTCGCCGCCGGTGACCGCCAGGAAGACGCCGCCGAAAACCAGCAGCGCCAACCCCGGCTGGTCGAGTAGCATATTCGCCCCATGGACCGGGTTGAAGGCATAGAAGATCTGGAGATCATCAAAGATGTGGATAACGCCGAGCACGCCGAGCACCAGGAACCAGACAGCGGTGATGGGTGCAAACAGCGAAGCGACGCCAGCCGTGCCCTTGTACTGGAACAGGAACAGGGTGATGAGTATGCCCAGTGTCAGGGGCACAACATAGGGTTCGAAAATCGGATTGATGACGTTCAAGCCCTCGACGGCGGAGAGCACCGACATGGCCGGCGTGATCATCGCATCGCCGAAGAAGAAGGCGGCTCCGACGATGCCGAGGGCCAGCACGAATCCACCCTTCTTCTTGAGAAGGGTTTCGACCAGAACCACCAGGGAGAGAATGCCGCCCTCGCCGCGGTTGTCGGCGCGCATCAGCAGGACGACGTATTTCAACATGACGATGAGAATGAGCGCCCAGATCAGCAGCGACGCCACGCCCAGGACGGCGGCGCGAACATCGCCACCAGCGGCGACCACCGGATGCAGCGCCTCGCGCATGGCATAGAGCGGGCTGGTGCCGATGTCACCAAAGACAACGCCAATCGAAGCAAATGCCAGCTTTGTTGACGACTTCGAGGGGCCGTGACCCTGTTCACTGCGTTGTTCCATGGACGCGCGGGTGAGTGCGCAGCTCCCTGTTAAACCACGGCGGCTATTCGGCCGTCACGACGGCGCGGCATTCAGCAGGTAGGCCAGCCAGTGTCAAGGGGGGGGCCGGCTTAGGTGGCTTGGCGTTGGGATCGGGCTTCTTCTTGGCCCAGGGCACATTGCCCAGCCAATAGGCCAGTTCCTCGCCACAACCGGTGCCATCCTTGGGGCGCGATGGCGCCTGGTTCTTGCAGGTCGGCGAAGACCTGGGGCAGTTGATGCGGATGTGGAAGTGGTAGTTGTGGCCATAGTAGGGGCGGATCTTGGCCAGCCAGGCGCGGTCGCCGGTGGCCCATTTGCACAGTTCGGCCTTGATCGGCGGGTGGACGAAGATGCGGGCGACCTCCGGGTAATTGGCGGCGCGCTTGATGAGCCGGGCATGGGCCTCGGTCCATACGCTGTGATCCATCGACTGGCGGTCCTTGACCACCAGCCGGGCCGAAATCTCCTCGCGTTCCTTGTGCGACAGCAGGCGATCCGGCATGGGGGTGAGCCAGACATCGGCATCGAGCCCAACCTGATGGCTGGCGTGGCCCGAGAGCATCGGGCCGCCGCGCGGCTGGGCGAGGTCGCCGACCAGCAGGCCGTTCCAGCCATCATCCGCCTTGGCTTCGCGGGCCAGGCGCTCGACGAGTGTCACCATTTCCGGTTGTGCCCAATTGCGGTTGCGCGACAGGCGCATCACCTGCCAGGCCGGGCCGTCGACGGGCAGCGCTTCGCCGCCCGCCATGCAGCCCTTGGCATAGGAGCCGATGGCGCGGGCCTTCATGCTCCTGGTCGCCAGTTTCTGGGCGCCGAAGACCTTCTTGGCCGGCAGCTTGGTCAGTGACTTGTCGCTCATGGCAGCCAAAGCCTTGGTGTCCGAGGCTGATTGCGCCAAGGCG
>JANPCA010000357.1:0-2127 GCA_031430715.1 Hyphomicrobiales bacterium
CATCTTCGTCGACATCGCCGGACCTCCAAATCATCCGGTAACCCATGAATCACAGTGCAAATGTCTCGGGAACCTCCAAAACTATACCTGAGTCAATTCGTCCACACGGCCTAGTTGGCGTTGTTCGCAATAGCACCAGAAGTCAACTCTGGGAATGCAAGGCAATTATGAGTATTGCGCCGCGACAGTAGCACATACCGCCGAAAGCTGTGGTCTCAGGTGATCCAAGGATTGGGGGCAGTGCACGAACTCCAGAACTTCAGGAAAATGTGAGTTGGATTGTTGGCGCATGTAGGATGCCAACCAACCATCCGAATATTTTTGGACGTAATGCTGACACAACACCTCCTGCGAGTTTTTCGTGGTGGTGGACTTGCCCCTTCTCGTTTATCGCCGTTGCGCAACGGCGAACAATAGCCGTTGAGGTAAAGAGATGGCGGCAGTAGTTAGCCGGCAGGGCCTGTACGGATTTGTGTGGTCAACGCCCCCCAAAGCTGGCGATGCCCAATTCGACATCCCGGACGTCGGCCTCCGCAAGATCTGCGCCCGCGCTGACATCCCGACACGGGAGCGTGGATATTACGCGAAGCGGGCAAGCCGATCATCCAAATCAAACTGCCGCCCCGATCACCGGGCATGCCCAATGAGGTCTGGGTGGCAGGCATTGGAACGGCCATGGCGACGGCCGTTCGGTTTTGGAAGATTGCGAAATCTTCTGGAATGTTTGCCCGAACACGTTGTCCTCAAGCCACGATGCAGCGCGATCCGCTTCGCTGCATGGCCGACAGCAAATCGCCGCTCGTTTGCTGGTCCGTCACCAACGACATCCGTTCCGACCACGCGCCATAGACGGCAAGCGAGGCCCGATCGAACTTCGTATGGTCGGCCAGCACCACGGTCTCGCTCGATCGCCGCATCATTGCGCCGTAGATCAGGCTCGGACCGACGCCGGCATCGCTTGGACCTTCGGCCGTCAGGCCGCTAGCTCCGAGAAACGCCTTGCCGGCGCGATAGCGCTGCAGTGCCTCGATGGTTTCAGGTCCGTGGATCAGGCCTTCGCGGCTGTCATACTGTCCCGGCAGCATCAGCACCTTGTGGAACGGGTTGCTGGCAAGGGCGATGGCAATCGAGAAGGCGTGGGTGATGACGGTCAGGTGATCGCGTTCGGCAGCAAGGCGCCTGGCGAAGATCGTCGTGGTGGCACCACCACCGATCATCAGGATGTCATTGGGTTCGACCAGCCGCACCGCTGCGGCGGCAATCGCCTCGCGTTCTTCCACCATCAGCTTCTCGCGTTCGGCCAAGGCTGGTTCGAAAGCCACGGGCCGCATGGCGCCGCCGTAGGTGCGGTTGATGAGGCCGCGCTCGTCAAGCTCCGCCAGATCGCGGCGCACCGTCTCGGTCGAGACATTGAGCAGCGCAGCGATCTCATTGACGCGCAGCGCTGGCGCGGCGCGCAGTTCCGCCACGATTCGCGAATGGCGGTCGGACTTGTTGAGCTTCAAGGGCGGCAATGTCATCCGCGTATCATGCCACGAGAACTCCGGATTTGGCAGATCGGGCAAGGATTTGCCTGTCTTCGCAATTATCTTGGTGATATTGGTCAAATATTGCCCGCTTGACAACAGAATTGTGTTGTGACTTGATGAAGTCAATTGTCATGCCGGTCAGAATTTGACCGAAGGAGCAGAAATGTACGATTACGGCCTGTTCAAGTTCGAGTCGAAGCAGGACCTGTTCGACAAGGCCATCCGCTTCTGGAACCCCGACAAGACGAAGTTCTGGCAGAAGGCTGGGATCGACCTCGTCATTGACCGGCGCGAGGGCTATTGCCTCTTTGACATGTCAGGCCGCCGCCTGATCGACCTGCATCTTAATGGCGGCACCTATAATTTCGGCCACCGCCACCCGGAGCTGGTCGAGACACTGAAGGGCGCGCTGGATTATTTCGACATCGGCAATCACTGGTTCCCGTCGGTGGCGCGCGCGGCGCTGGCGGAATCGCTGATCAAGGTGTCGCCCGGCATGACCTATGCCGTGTTCGCGCCGGGGGGTGCTGAGGCGGTGGACATCGCCATCAAGAGTGCCCGCTATGCCACCAAGCGGCGCAAGATAGTCTCCATCATC
>JANPCA010000358.1:0-5376 GCA_031430715.1 Hyphomicrobiales bacterium
CCTCGAAACGCTGATCCGCTTTAACGCGTTTGCGGTGAGACCCGGCCTCGCCGTATTCGCCCTCAGAGGCGCGCGGCTGGTCGGCGCCGACAAGCGCGAAAACGTCGACAGCCTGACGATTGCCGACCAGCGGCCCGACCACCGCGGCTATCGCTGCGTGATCGGCGTGCTCGACCGCGCCAAGAACAAACTATGGGCCTACAAGGCCTCGACGGTGTGCAACGCCAACGCCGTGCTCCAGGGTTTCCTCAAAGCCAAGACGGGCGTGTTCGAAGGCAACGTTTTGCCGACGGGCTGCTACACCTACACGGTCGGTATCCACCGAGCCAACACCAACCATGAAATCCGCGGGGTGCTCCGCCTGTCGCAGGACGCCACTGGCGCCTCGACGGTCATCGCTCTGCGGACGGTGAACGATCTGGTGTATGACCGCCGCGACTTCTGGCACAAATGCGCGCCGGCCGACAACATCCACCCCGGCCGCCGCAACGACGGCTTTTCTTCGCTCGGCTGCCTGACCCTGCCAGGGGATTACCGCATGTCCGATGCGACCCACACCGGCCTATGGTCGGACTTCCGCGTTGCGTTGGGCATGGACAGAAAGTTCAAGAACTCCGACAACGGCAAGCAGTTCAGCGTGGTTCTTCTCACGGGCCAGGACGCCGCCCTCGCCTCGCGGCTGCGGAGCATGGGTGAGATCGAGGACAAGGCGAAGGTGGAGGAGGCGCTATTGCGGATCCGCTTCGGTTCGCAGGGCGCAACAGTCGCCAAACTGCAGGCTGGCCTCGGCATGAGCGCCGATGCGAGCCAGCTCGTCGGCGCCGTCACGCGCGAGGTTCTCATCAGCCGGCAGAAGAAAGTGCTCGGTTGGGCGGATGGCATCCTGTCGCCGGACATGAGCGCCAAGCTTGGATTGCAGGTGTGGTGATGCCTCGGCAAGTCAGCATCGATCAGCTTGGGGCGCGGCGCGGCGATCTCGGCATTCCCCAATCCGGGCTCCGCCCACATCCGGCGATCGGCCCCATCGAAAGTGGCCAATGAATAAAAGCCGGTCAACCCCGTACAAAACCCAAGTAGTAAGTAAACTGGCGGGATCGAATTCTGCCGGGCGGGCGGGATTGCAACCGTCCATCCATTTCAGAGCTTAGGCAAGAGGTGATCTTGTGTTTGGCTCAAGTAACATCGCGGCTATGATGCCTGGGCTGGGCGCGGCATCGATCGGTGCCGTCGTGGCGTTGACCGTGGTGGACCGCATCATCCGCGAGCGGCCGGCCGGGATACAGACTAGACTGCGCTTCGCCGCCTGGGCCATCGCGCTGGCAGCGGGCGTGACTGTCGAGACCATTCTTTTCGCCGGACCCGGCGCGCTGCCCTGGCTCGGCGCCGGTGCGGCGGCGGGCGGCCTGGGGCGGATGGCGATGCCGAGCGCCCGGCACGGCCTGTCATGAGTCGAGGTTGAACAGCGGGGGAGGAGAAGAGAGCATGGACTGGAAGATTGCAGGCGCATTGGCTTTCGGGCTGGTGCTCGGCTGGAACGTCTATTTCGTCAACCGCTATCGGCGCGGCGACATCAGCTTCGGCGACCTCGCGACGCTGCTGGGCGTGGTCGGCGGCGCGGCCGTGCTGTCGCTCTTTCCCAATAATACCGACCTGTTCGGCGCCTATGGTGTCGGCCTCGGCCTCGGCTTCTTTGCCTATTTCCTCGTGCTGGTGGGAATGGTGAGGATATCGCCGAACTTCGATTCCGACTGGTTCCTCGACGGGCGGCGCAAGAACCCGCTCGACGGCTATGGATACGGCACGGAAGCGCGCCCGACGCTGGCGCCCATGTACGTCGAACCGCCGCGGGTTTCGCAGACGAAGCCGGAGACACCAAATGTCAGCATAAACTTCCATGGCGGCAATCCTGGCGAGGCTTCGATGGTTGCGTGGGGCGGCCAGCCAGTCACCCTTTCGGCGCCCAATCCGAATGCGGCTCGCATCCAGCAGGCCTGCGCCGAAACCTGGTCGCAATCGGGCCCCCACGGTCCGTTCAAGGGGGCAAGCCACCTCTACGCGATCGAATTGGCGCATCGCCTGGGGATCAGCCTGTCGGGCACGTCCGACCAGATCCTCGACGGCATCCGGGGCAGCGCGGCGTGGACGGCACTTTCCAACGGAGGAGCAGCGCGGGAAGCCGCCGCGCAGGGCAAGCTCGTCATCGCCGGCGTCGGCTCCGCCGCCTGCTCGCCGCCAAGAATGGACGGGCAGCTTGCAGTGGTGACCGCCGGCGCCATGAATGCCGGCGGATGGGCGCCGGCAGGCTATTGGGGCAGCACCGATCCCGACATCGCCGCCCTTGGTGGGGCCGGCGCGCCGATCAGCGTCCGCTTCAAGGCGGAGCTGAAGGACCACATCATTTACCGTTGCCGTGACATTTGAGGCCGCCGCGATGCCAAACCCAACGGCCCACGATCACCGGTTCTGCTCGAGCCTGGAGGACGCCGGCTTCCAGCCGCCCAGCGCCAACGGCACCAACGCGCGTGCCGCATTGCTCAATGCCGCCTTCTGGGGGCGGGGCGTCAAGCTGCGCGTCTCCTTCATGGAAGGTGCGCCCAAACTGCAGCGCCGCGTCGAGACGATTGCCCGGGCCTGGCCCGGCGAGACCGGCGCGAACTTCAGCTTCGAGTTCTGGATCGAAATCGGCCGCGATCCTGCCGGGGCCGACATCCGCATCACCTTCCAGCCGGGAATAGGCAGCTTCTCCAGGCTCGGCCGCTTCGCCCAGGCGGTCGACCGCACGCAGCGCACGATGAACCTCGGCTGGATGACCATGGCACTGCCCGACGCGGACGCGCGGGCCGTCGTCCTGCATGAATTCGGCCACGCACTCGGGCTGGTTCACGAGCACATGAATCCGGCTCAGCCCATCGATTGGAACATCGACAAGGTGCGTCAGGACATGCGGGTCTCGCAAGGGTGGAGCGACGACAAGATCGACGCCAACATGTTCCATCGCTACGCCAAGAGTGACATCTTCGGAACCGATGTCGATCCGGCATCGATCATGATGTATCCCATTCCGCCCGGCTGGACGAGGAACGGCTTCACGGTCGGCTTCAACACCGTGCTCAGCGCGGCGGACAAGGCCCTGATCCGCAAGGCCTATGGTGTGCGCCCGGTGTTTGGCGGATAAGTGCCATGCCAGACCAGGCGATCGTCGTCGGCATCGGCAGCTATCCCAAATTCGGGGCGGACGGCAATTCGCCGAATGACCTGCCGGGCGCGGTAGAGGACGCCAAGGCCGTGGCGGAATGGCTGGCCAAGATCGCCAAGGCCAAGGTGACGCTGATCACCTCCGAGGGTTTCAATGGAAAATCTTGGGGGGTCGACAACATCTTGCCCTCCCGCCCCATTGGTGCCGACGTGAATGCGGCCTTCGACCCATTCGCCAAGTCGAATGTGTCGGGCGTTGGTGACCGGCTGTATGTGTACGTGGCTGGGCACGGTCTAGCGCCGCACGCAAGGTCGAGGTGTCTGATCACGGCAGAGGCCCAGGCACCGCAAGTGCCGAACTTGGAGGTGCCGGCCTGGATCGACTGGTTCGCAAACCAGATCCAATTCGACGAGCTGGTGCTGTGGATGGATTGCTGCGGTACGCAGGCGCTGGACTACACGCCCACCAAGCCCACGGGTCTCGCCAACACGGCCAGCCGCCCGCCGCCGCCGGCCAAAGTGTTCATGGCATTCGCCTCGGGCTTCGGACGCAACTCCTATGAAGGGCCGATCGGACCGAACGGCGAGGTGCGCGGCCTGTTCACCAACCGCCTGCTGAAGGGTTTGGACGGCGCGGCAGCCGACGACCATGGCGAGATCCGCTCCCAGTCGCTGGCCAACTTCCTGCGCAACGGCACGCTCAACGTTTCGGGTGGCCAGGAACAATCCGCGGCGGTGCCGCAGGAAGACGACATGCTGTTTGCGAAAAGGCCGCATCCGGCGTATCGCATCCGTCCGAAGCGCGCCGGTGGGTCTCTGGCGCCGGACGGCACCGAGCTGGAGCTGACCAGGCCCCCCAGCGTACTGTCGAAAAAGGCCATGGTGATAAACGAATGGGCGAGCTTTGCGCTGGGCGTCGGCCTCTACAAGCTCAGCGGAGGCGGGGTGGAACGGCTCATCGAGATCGGCGCCACCACGCCGGCCGACATCGAATAGGGAGGCTGCACCATGCCGCGGCTCGATATCCACACCAACAACGACGGCGAAGTGTTCGTCATGAACGCGGCGCTGAGCAGGGTGGCGCGGTCTGTCGGGTCTTTCAGCGAGGAGCTCAGCCCGGGACTCTACAAGATCAAGGTGATCCGGGCAGGGACGGTGCAGGAACAGCTGATCGAGCTCAGCGGCAATCCTCAACAGCACTCCATGTTCATCAACCAGTTTTCCGCAATCGCGCCGATTGGGCCGATGCTGTCCGACATCCGCCGCATCGAAGACTTGGCGCGCGCGGCTCTCGCCAAGCGCAGCAAGCCCGGCATCTTGGTGCTTGCCCACCAGGCCGCTGCCAGCGCCGGCCGCCAGAAGCCTTTCGGAGGCGCATCGATCTTCCCGTGGCGCGGCACTCAGCATGCCGTCAAGCTGGACAAAGGGCAGCGTAGCGCCAAGGTCGGCGGCGAGTTCTGGTCGGCGATCGCCCTCGAGGCTGATCCGGCGGATGGACCTTTCGTGCTGGAGTTGAGGAATGGAGCACGGGTCTCGCGCCAGGCGGTGCTGGTTGCCGAGGGTTGGCAGACCCGCATCTTCCTTAGGGCAACCAATGCCGGCGCGGCGCAGGACGAAGCCTCTGCCCCCCGCATAGAGGCCGAAGCAGCAGCCCCGTTCGACGTTTCGATACAGATGGCGCCGCCGGCGGCCGACGTTGTCTATTCCGACCATTATGAAACGGTGGAAGTGGCAAGAAGCGCGCTTGAACGCGGCAGAGCGATCTTCACAAGCGAGCGGCTGGTGCAAGATTTACTCCATCAGAAATACCACAATCCGATTGCCGGACTGACCGGCTTGCACCTCTTCCTGGATGCCAAGGCACGATCGGATGCGGGCAATGCGGCCTACGATCTCGCGCCGGGCGTGACGGCTCTGCGCGGTGATGTGCAAGGAATTGCCGACGAGGTGCTGGTGAACCTGACGAAGCTCCTGCATCCGGATCGCGTCGCGGCGGCCGGACTCGGCGCCGATCTGCGGCAGGCTCTCCTGTTCCCCGATCCGGACTGGCCGGAGTCCGCCGATCTCACGGCGCTGCGGGTGAGGGCCGGCCGATGCAGGCAGCAGGTCTTTGTGCCCAGCCCGCCGATGTTCCGCGTGAGCTGGGACGTGCTGAAGGCCAATGCCGCGCGCGACGGGCTG
>JANPCA010000359.1:0-2543 GCA_031430715.1 Hyphomicrobiales bacterium
TGAGCGATAATCGTCTTTGGTGAGTTCAAGTTCCTGATCCTGATCGTCGATGATCTTGAGGAAGAACATCCAGCACAATTGGCTGATGCGCTGGGCATCGCCATCAACGCCAGTGTCCTGGCGCATGATGTCTTGGATCGACTTGACGAGGGTGCGGACAGACATGCTTACGCGGTTTCCTGATAAATGGCGTCCTGCAATTCATGGACGGCTTTCTCGAAGCCCTCCTTGCCGCCGAACGCCTTGATGAGTTGAACGACGCTGCCCATGGCACTGAAAGGCGCGATCTTCAGCACATTGGCGTCGTCGAGATTGAGCACGCCCTCGTCGCGATACTTTTCCAACAACGCATCAAGTACGGCACGGGCTTGTGGGCCGTATTTGGTGAACACGTCGCGCTTCTTGACGTTCTCGGCGCGCTCGCGGCGCGTCAGCGGTTTCTTGTCGAAGGCGACGTGGCAGATGAGGTCAAAGGGATCAAGGTTCTTGCCGAGTTCATCCGCAATGGCGTCGAGCGCCAGGCCCTCGGCTTCCAGTTCCTCGATGATCGCCTGTTTGCGTTCCGCCGATTTCCAGCGCTTGAGGAAATCGTCGAGGCTGGCGAAGCGCTTCTTCAGCGCCGTCTTGGTGAAATCGCGCAGGGATTCGGTGACGAGCTTGCCGTTTTCATCGAGATAGTGGACGCGCTCGGCTATGATATGCGCACCGACGCCATCAACATAAATCTTTTGGATTGGACCACCTGGCGGGAACGGCAAGCCTGGTTGATCGACTATGGTTTCGCCTTCACCAATAAGAGGAGTTCCCGGCTCACTCAAACCGTCTTGCGAAGTACCGATATCGGGCGGCGTGATCGGGTCGCCCTCGCCGGGTTCATAAATCTGCACGGGATCGCCGTCGAAATCGGGGTCGGCAAAATGGCTGGTAGCACCCCGAAAGTCGATCAGCGTGAAATAGAACTTCTTGGTGTCTTCATGGACGCGGGTGCCGCGCCCGACGATCTGCTTGAACTCGGTCATCGAGCCTACCGCGCGGTCGAGCACGATCAGGCGGCAGGTCTGGGCATCTACGCCGGTTGAGAGCAGCCGCGAGGTCGTGACCAGCACGGGATATTTCGATTCCGGGTCGATGAAGTTGCCAAGCTGGTCCTGGCCTTCCTTGTCGCTGCCGGTGATGCGCATGATATAGCGCTGGTTCTCGGACACCAGATCGACATTCTCGTTGATGAGCGCCTGCCGCATGCGCGCCGCATGTTCCTCATCGACGCAGAAGACGATGGTTTTCTGGAAACGGTCGCCGCTTTCCTTCAGAAACTCCGTGACCTTCTTCGCCGTGAGCTTTGTGCGGTCATCAAGCACGATGTTCCGGTCGAAATCCTTGGTGTTGTAGATACGGTCCTCGATCTCGTTGCCGTCGCGATCAAGCTGGCCTGCCTCTGGCCGATAGCCTTCCACATCGCGGTCGATATGAACCTTGATGACCTTGTAGGGCGCGAGGAAGCCGTCGCTGATGCCCTGCCGCAAGGAATAGGTGAAAACCGGCTCGCCGAAATAATCGGTGTTGGATACGTATTCGGTTTCCTTGGGCGTAGCGGTGAGGCCGATCTGCGTCGCGCTGGAAAAATGATCGAGTATTTCGCGCCAGGCCGAATCCGCCGCAGTACTTCCGCGATGGCACTCGTCGATGACGATCAGATCAAAGAAGCCGGGCGAAAACTCGCGATAGAGTTTCTGCCGCTCCTCCGGCCCGGTGATCGCCTGATAAAGCCCGAGATAGATTTCGAAAGCCGTGTCAATACGGCGCTTGTTGTCGATCGCCGACGTCAAATCAATCTTGGTGCCGTCCTGCCGCTCGATGGTCTTGGAATTGGTCGAAAGCTTCGCCATCGCCGCGCCGAAGGGGCGGAAGTCGTTCACCATCGTCTGGTCGATCAGCACATTGCGGTCGGCCAGGAAGAGTATGCGTTTCTTGCGGCCTGCCTTCCACAAGCGCCAGATGATCTGAAACGCCGTATAGGTCTTGCCGGAGCCTGTCGCCATGACCAGCAAAACCCGGTCGCGGCCCTTGGCGATGGCCTCGATCGCCGCGTTGACGGCGTTCACCTGATAATAGCGCGGGGCCTTGCCGCTGCCGTCGTCGAAATAGTCTTGCAGGACCACCGCCTCGGCCTCCGGCGTCAGGCCCTTCCAGGCGCTGTAGCGCGCCCACAGGTCAGCCGGCGACGGGAAGGCTTCGAGGCCGAGGTTGGTTTCCTTCTCGGGGCTGGCGCCGGTGCGGTCGTGGAACAGGAAGCCGTCGCCGTTCGACGAGAACACGTAGGGGATGTTCAGCGTCTCGGCATAGCCCAGCGCCTGCTGCATCCCGTCGCCGACGCTGTGCCGGTTGTCCTTGGCCTCGATCAGCGCCAGCGGAATGTTGGGCTTGATGTAGAGGATGTAGTCCGCGCGCTTGGCCTTGCCGCGCGACACCATTTTGCCGCGCACGGTGATGCGCCCGTTGGTGAAAAAGACCTCCTCGCGGACCTGCACGCCAAGGTCCCAACC
>JANPCA010000360.1:0-3434 GCA_031430715.1 Hyphomicrobiales bacterium
TTGAGCGCGGGGCCTCGGCAGCGGCGGGGCGCGATTGCGGGTGGGGAATCTCCCGTCTTGCAGGGAGCGAAGCGACTGAAAGATGGGGATACCCGCATCGCGGGCTCTTGCCCTTGCCCCGAAGCGCCGGGGTGCGCTCTAGGTTCGCCGCAATCGAGGTCCACTTGGTGGCGGCTTCTCGCTTTCATCGGACGGAGCAGCATCACAAAATCCCATGCGATCCAGCCCGTCGAAGTCATCGCGGAAATCAGTCAGAGAGGGGAGCGCGGCGGCTTGCGCAAATCAGAGACGGCCTGACGAAGAAGCGCTGCCACTCGATGGGCCTCGTGCCGATCATGCAGGGCAGCGTGCGGCGCGATGAGGGTTGTGAAACTCCGTGCCATCCACACATGACAAAGCCCCCGCGCCAGCTATCTGGCACGGGGGTACTGATGTCATCGCTATTCCGCTGCCATGCGAATGTCTTCACACGCAAGCGGTTCGACATGAGGTGCCCGCAAGATTATGGGCAACCAGCCTGTGTCCTGAATGCGGAGGGTGGCGGCTTCGGCCATGGCTTGCTTCTTGAGCTTGGACAGGTTGTCGGCGGCTTCGGGAGTGACGGCCTCGCGGACGGCTTCCAGAATGCGATCCTTGCTGACACGCCCCAGATAGGTGGCCGGGTCGGCTTGCCAATAATTTCTCATGTCGAGGCTGACGGCATGGGCGATCACATCGGCATTCTGTAGTCGTCCGTTGCCGACGGCACGGCTATTCTCGCGGGTCGCATCCAGTGTCATCCCCGCGCAATGGGCCATGAGGCGGACGCGGTCCGCCGCTTCCATGGTGTCAATGGCTGTCCACAGTGCTTGAGGCTCCTCTGGCAAGCGCTGCGCCCACATCTGGTGGCGCTCATTGATTTCGCGTCCGGCTCTGCTTTCGGGGATGTTAGCAACATGCCGCTCCAGTGAAGGGCTGGTCGCGGTGATGCGCAGACAGCTATCGTCACGGTAGTGCGGATAGAAGCTGGCGAGTACAAGCGCATGCAGAAGGGCCGTCATCGCCACATCGGGATGAAGGGCAACTTCATTGCGCAACGCGGCAGTCCGGTGGGCCGTCAGTTCAGCAACCAGCTTTTCCGACAGGGGTGCGGGTGCATTGGCGTCCGCCTTCCCAAGGTTGGTCTCACTTTCCTTCTCGTAGGTGGCAAGCACCTTGGCATCTTCGGGACGGAGATAGCCTTTTTCGATGCGCAAGCCGCCATCGTGATTGAGGGAAATGAGAACGCCAGCCATAGCCATCTGCGCGGCGGTGAACTGGGATTCACCTTCGAGGGCCGCAAGCTCGGCTTCGATCTTTTCAAGGGCTTCGGCATCTTCTTCTGAGGGTTCGTCCTCACAAGCCTCCGTGATAGCGTTGTGCTGTTCTTCGAGTTCGGTACAGCGCTCCTGTTCCTCGTCGGTCAGGGGCTTGCTCTGGGGATAGATACGCCGCAACTGCGATGTCCGCTCGTAGTCGAATTCAGGAGCGGCCTCGACCCATTTCCAACCTTGCTGCGCGATGCGGTCGGCCTCAATCTTGAGCGTCTCGGCCACCAAACGGTTGAGCAGTTCACCATCGGCGAAGAAACCGCCATCCGGTTCAAAGAGATCATGGGTGATTGCGCCGCCAGCCGCCTGATAGACTTCGGCGCCGATGAAACGAGCGCGGCGGTCATCTGCTTCGATCTGTCCTTCGCTCAGTGCTTGCATGATCGCTGCGCGATTGCGATTGAAGCTGGGAAGTTCCTGCCAAACCCGTTCCTGTCTGGCGTGGTCGTCGGTGATAGTGAAGGCGGTCAACTGGTCGAGATTCATCGCGCCATTGCGGTAGAGGTCACGCAACGCGGGACTGACGGCTCCCAGTTTGAGGCGCTGCATAACGATCTGCGGGCTGACGCCAAAACGCGCGGCGATGTCCTCGGCGCTGAGGCCGTCATCGTGATGAAGCTGGGCGAAGGCTTCATATTGGTCAGCGGGATGCATGCTGCTGCGCACGATGTTTTCGGCAAGGCTGATCTCGTGATGATTGCCTTCGGTCTCGATCATGCAGCGGACGGGCGCATCCTTATCGATGATTTTGCGCTTGGCTAGCAGAAGGTGGGCAAGCCGCCGTCCCTCGCCCGCCGTGACAAGATGGAAGCCCGTTGGCTTACCCTTCTTGTCCGTCTCGGGTTCGACAATCAGATTCTGCAACAGACCGTTGGCGGCAATGCTTGCCGCCAAGGCCTCGATGTCCGCGATGCTATGCGGCATCTTGCGGACATTGTGCGGGGACTTCTTGAGTTTGTTGAGAGGAATGGCAGTGAACTTGCCGCTCTTGGTGGTCGGTTGGGATTTAGAGGTCATGGTCTTCTCCGTAAGCTAGGGTTTCAGCGCGAAGGGCCGCGTCTGAAACCCTGGCCTCGCCGAGAGCTGGGGGTAGCAAGGGCAAGGAGGCTCCGAATGCCGGCTGCCGAGGGCTCCCAACGAGGGGCCCTGTTCCTTCAACGGGGAGACGTGGGGATGCGGCAGACGGCGTTGGGATGCCTTGCCCGCGCGAGGGGCGGAGCCCCTGAGAAATCCTCGACTGGCGTCGCCCGACATAAGGCCGGTATTCGCCATGCCCCCGGAATATGTGTCAATCGATAGAAATGTCGGGGAGTCGAGCCGGTAAAGAGTAAATGTTTCTCGTCGATTGAAATGCCCTGGCATATATTTGTAAAATGACGAACTAGGTGATCACTTTGATAGTGGAGCAAGGAGAAAGCACGTGATGTCCTTCCATGCCAAAGAACATGACAGCGAATATGACAGCGCCTTCGGAATTCTTGCGGAAGCCTTTCAACGCGCGAAGGAGACCCTGCCCAATAGCGCCATTGTGCCAGCACTGGTGGACTTCACGGCGATGATTGGGTTGGTCGCGGAAGGAGAGGACGGCGTTCGCGCCATGATGCAGAGCATGGAACGGCGAATTGAAGCGTGGAAGACAGGCCAATGGCCTGTAGAGAATGCAAACCGGATCGAGCCCTTGAATCGCAATCATGAACTCGCAGACGCCCTGATACAGCGCGAGACCCGAGCGCTCCTCTCAGATGGAGATAATCCCCATTATCCCAAACTGACGGCTGCGATGCGGCGTTACATCACGGAGGTGAACGCCCGGCTGCAAGAAGGTGGCAGTAGTGACATGATCGTCAGCGAAGAGAATGGATCTGACATAGCCACCATGGACGTTGCCATGGCGGAGGTGCTCAACACGATCACGACGGAGCGAGTTCCACTTGACTACCTCCTCGATTTCTTTGCCGATTTCGCGGCCTACTTGCCGTTGCGCATGACGGGTGATGATAAAATTGTGCAATCTAAGATCAAGCGACTGAAATCACGCCTGGCAGATAGAGCTGGCCTGGGGAATCCGGACAGACGGATAAGTGG
>JANPCA010000361.1:0-7068 GCA_031430715.1 Hyphomicrobiales bacterium
CATGGCGCCGTAATAGAGCCCCGCGAACATGATGAAGGCGCCGGTCGGATCAAGCGTCCGGGTCACCGGCAGGAGCAGCGCGATGGTGAGTGCGGGCCCGATGCCCGGCAGGATGCCGATGAGCGTTCCGAGTGTCACGCCGATGATCGACCACATGAGATTGATGGGCGTCAGCGCGGTCGCAAAGCCGTCCATCAGCGAGCCGAGCGCTTCCATGCTAAACAATCCCCTGCAGCAGTCCCGCCGGCAGTTGCAGGCCAAGCAGCCTGGTGAAGGCGAGATAGGCGATGAGGCTTATGATCAGCGCCACGATGCCGTCCCTCAGGAAACGTCGGCTGCCAAAGGCAATGGTCACACTCATGAACAGGATGACGGCGGCCGGCACGAAACCCGCCGGCTTGATGAGATTCAAATGCAGGATCAACCCGGCGGCAATGAAGGCGACCGCGGTCCAGTCCGTCTGGGCGGTTGCTTCGTCCTCAAACGTCCGGCGCCACGATTGCCAGACGATCATTGCGCCCGCTATCGCCAGCCCGCAGGAGACGAGCAGCGGGAAAAAGCGCGGCCCCACCTTGGCATGGATCGGAGGAACCCGCATCCCGGCGACATCGATGGCGATCAGGCCTGCCAACGCAATGAGCCCGAGGCCGATCAGCAGACCGGCCACGGGCAGCTTGCTCTCGGTCTTCACCTCGGCCCGTTATTGAACGAGACCGACGGTCTTCAGGATTTCCGTCACGCGGGTATTCTCCGCCTCGATCAGTTTGCCGAAGTCGTCGCCCGCCAGATAGAGATCGGTCCACTTCTTGTCGGCCAGAACCTTCTTCCAGGCATCGGTTTTGACTGCCGCGCCGACGGCATCGACCAGGGCCTTCTTCTGGGCGTCATCCAGTCCGGGCGCGCCGACGATGGCGCGCCAGTTGGCCAGTTCCACGTCGAGCCCCTGTTCCTTGATGGTCGCAATATCGATGCCCGCCTGCTTCTCGGGCGCCGAAATGGCCAGCGCCCTGAGTTCGCCGGATTTGATCTGGCCTTCCCACTCGCTGTAGCCGCTGATACCCGCCACCACATGGCCGCCGAGAATGGCCGCCAGCGCCTCGCCGCCGCCCGAGAAGGGCGTGTAGTTGAGCTTGGTCAGATCGCCGCCCGCCGCCTTGGCGACAAGCCCCGCCAGAATGTGATCGGTGCCGCCCGCCGAGCCGCCGCCAAAGGCCACCGCCCCGGTATCGGTCTTGAGCTTGGCGGCAAGGTCGGCCAGCGTCTTGATCTCGGAGGCCGCCGGCACGACGATGACTTCATATTCGCCCGTCAGCCGCGCCACCGGCGTCGTCATGGAGAGATTGACCGCCGACTGGTTGGTGAGAATGGCGCCGACCATAACCAGGCCATTGACCATCAGCACATTGGGCTTGCCCTTTTCCTGGTCCACGAGCTGCGCCAGCCCGACAGTGCCGCCCGCACCCGGCACGTTTTCCACCGTAACGCCCGTGGCGCCCGAAGCCGTCATGACTTCCGCCAGCGCCCGCGCCGTCTGGTCCCAGCCGCCGCCGGGCTTGGCCGGCGCGATGATGCGCAGATCGTCGACCGCGTAGGCCGGCGTGAAGAAACTGGCGGTCAGCGCCAGCGCCATGGTTGATACAAGAAGTGTGCGTCGCAGCATGTTTGGGTCCTCCCGAAAGTTGATTATGTCGAAGCCCGGTCTCGCGCCGGGCTTTGACCCTCACTAAACCAGCAAATGAAGGAGCGCAACTACTGGCTTGCAGAAGTGCTAGCTGTATATGCTTGCAATTCTTGAACGCTAGTGTATATTGATTGCATGAATAGTCGGCAGCGCAGAACACTTGCCGCAATATTTTCCGATCCGGTCAGTCCGGCAATCGCCTGGGCCGATCTCGAGGTATTGCTAATTGCCGCCGGGTGCAAGCTGTCGGAGGGATCAGGCTCCCGCGTGAAATTCAGCTTCGGCGCGGAGACAGTAAGCTTTCACAGACCCCACCCTGGAAAAGAGGCGATTCGGTATCAGGTGAGAGACGCCCGGGTGTTTCTCGAGAAAATTGGAGTGAGGCCATGAACAGCACCATGCAATACAAGGGCTATCAAGCGAACGTTGTGTATGAAGCCGAGGATGATTTGCTGGTCGGCCACATCATGCACATCAATGACATCATCGGCTTTCACGGCACGTCGCTGAAGGAAGTCAAGGCTGCTTTCAAGGAGGCGGTTGATGATTATCTCGATCATTGCAAGGAAACCGGCAAAAGCCCCAACAAGCCCTTCTCCGGCAAAGTGATGTTCCGCATCGCCCCGGAAATTCACGCCCGCGCCGCGTTGGCTGCGCAATTGAAGGGCATGAGCCTCAATCAGTGGGCGGAGCAAGTTTTGGCGGAGGCGGCGTCACCCACCAGCGATCCGAAGCAATAGTTGTCTTGGTCCACTTTCTTCAAACCCTGGTCAAAGCCTAGCCATGCTTCACGAAGAAGGTGTGATCAGAGACAAAGCACGCGCAACCAGGTTCAAACAATAGACAGGAAAAATTCTACTGAAGAATTCATGCGTCCTCAATTCTTCGTTAGCGAATCTTGGTAATTATGTGAGCTATACCGCCACAGCCTGCACGAATTTCAAAAAAGAGCAAACTTACTGAGCAAGAAATTCTCTTGCATATTGCCATATTTTGCAATTTGTCACTCAGCAGGAAAGTCCTTCAGCTTATAAACACCATGTTTTCCAAAGTACCAGACACGTCGGAACTTGACAAAACCTCTGAGTCGCGTAGCTACTTTGATCCAGTGACATACCAAGTCATCTGGACTTGCCAAATTACCGTCCGAATAACAGAGGAGTTCAATTGGAAACGATGTAACGTATGTCTTGGAAGCTTTCTTCCTAACTATTGAAAGTGTTGGATCTGCAGTTCTGATAAGAGTCGGTTTTCGATATCCAGTCTGCGGAATCCGTCCCAATATCCGTCGTTCTCGCGCCAGTTCTGACGCGCAAATTTCAGTCAACTCGAAGGCTAATGGCCCATTTGAGGATCGATAGAGTATGTCAGGCTCTGGTTCAGGACGGCTTTCAAACATCACCTCATCGCTTGGTTAGCCATTCTTCACCAGAAACATCTTGAAAATGTCTCGTTCTTTCTCAGCTTTCTTATCCTTCTTTGACATTTGCACCTCCGGCTAACTATCCCCGCCGCAAATCCGGCGCCACCGCCTCGTCCTTCAACGCCTCAATCGCCGCCGCCAACCCCATCGGCGTCTGGTTCTGCGAGCCCAGCCTGCGGATGTTGACGGCCTGCTCCTCCATCTCGCGCTTGCCGACCACCAGGATCACCGGCACTTTCTGCAGGGAGTGTTCGCGGACCTTGTAGTTAATCTTCTCGTTGCGCAAATCGGCATCGGCGCGCAGGCCCGCGCGGCGCAACTCGTCGCGCACCTTCAGCGCATAGGCGTCGCTCTCCGAAGTGATCGTCGCCACCATCACTTGGCATGGCGCCAGCCACAGCGGGAAATGCCCGGCGTAATGCTCGATCAATATGCCTAAAAACCTTTCCATCGAGCCGCAGATGGCGCGGTGGATCATCACCGGGACATGCTTCTCGCCGTCGGCACCGATATAGAAGGCGCCGAAGCGTTCCGGCAGGTTGAAGTCGACTTGCGTCGTGCCGCATTGCCAGTCGCGGCCGATGGCATCGCGCAGCACATATTCGAACTTGGGGCCATAAAAGGCGCCCTCGCCCGGATTGATCGCCGTCTTGATCTTGCCACCGGACTGTTCGGCGATCTGGACGAGCACCTTGTTCATAATGTCCTCGGCCCGGTCCCACGCCTGATCGCTGCCCACCCGCTTTTCAGGCCTGGTCGACAGCTTCACCACGATTTCCTCGAAGCCGAAATCCTTGTAGGTCGAGAGGATCAGGTCGTTGATCTTCAGGCACTCATCGCGCATCTGCTCTTCGGTGCAGAAGATATGCGCATCATCCTGCGTGAAGCCGCGCACCCGCATCAAGCCATGCAGCGCGCCGGAGGGTTCATAGCGGTGCACATTGCCGAATTCCGCAAGCCGCAAAGGCAGCTCGCGGTAACTCCGAAGCCCATGCTTGAAGATCTGGACGTGCCCCGGACAGTTCATCGGCTTGATGGCGAAGATCTGGTCGTCGCCGGTTTCATCGCCCGCTGACCTGGCCATGAACATCGCCTCACGATACCAGCCCCAGTGGCCGCTCGTTTCCCACAGGCTCTTGTCGAGCATCTGCGGCGCGTTCACTTCCTGATAGTCGAGCTTGGCGAGCCTGCGGCGCATATAGGCGATCAGCTGCTGGAACATGGTCCAGCCCTTGGCATGCCAGAAGACGACGCCCGGCCCCTCCTCCTGGAAATGATAGAGGTCCATTTCGCGTCCAAGCTTGCGGTGGTCACGCTTTTCGGCCTCTTCCAGCGCCGTCAGATAGCTCTGCAACTCCTTGTCGCCGGCCCAGGCCGTGCCATAGATGCGGGTCAGCATGGGGTTCTTGGAATCGCCCCGCCAATAGGCCCCGGCCACCTTCATCAGCTTGAAGGCCGTGCCGATCTTGCCGGTCGAGGTCATGTGCGGCCCCCGGCACAGATCAATCCAGCCGCCCTGGTCGTAGAACTTGATGTCCTCAGCACCCGGAATGGTGTCGACTAGCTCGACCTTGAACTGCTCGCCCTTGGCGCGGAAAAACGCCTTGGCCTCTTCGCGCGTCTGAACTGACTTGGTGAATGCCTTGTCGCGGTCGATGATCTCACGCATCTTCTTCTCGATGGGAGCGAAATCCTCGGTGGTAAACGGCTCGTTCCGGAAGAAGTCATAATAGAAGCCGTTCTCGATCACCGGCCCGATGGTCACTTGCGTGCCCGGAAACAGCTCTTGCACCGCCTCGGCCAGCACATGTGCCGCATCGTGGCGGATGAGCTCCAAGGCTTCGGGGTCGTCGCGCGTCACGATCTTCAGCGTGGCGTCACCGAGGATCGGATCGGCCAGATCGGTGAGCGTGCCGTTGACCACGGCGGCCACCGCCTTCTTCTCCAGCGACTTGGAAATGGATTGCGCCACCTGGGCGGCGGAGACCCCGGCTTCAGCTTCGCGCCAGGCGCCATCCGGGAAGGTCAAGGTGATCATGTCGGTCCTCCCGGCTCACTCCCGCGCAACCAGTGCGGGTAAGCCAAATCAATGTGTTTGAGCTGGCGCTTCTTGCCCGAGGCCCGGAAAAAGATCAAGCGGCACGGCCATTTTCCCAAATTAACCATGCCCGCTAACTTGCGCTTAACCACTCCATAACCCGCCATTAACCTTAACAAGCCATGATCGATCCGGACTGCAAAGCAACACTTGTTCGGGGTATCCTAAATGAAAGCGTTCCTCCTCCGCCTGGCTCTCGTCTCAACGGTCATGGTGCCCGTCACCTCAGCACTTGCCGCTGATCTCGATCCGCCGCCACCGGTGGATGATCTGCGTCCCGCCACTTATGACTGGACCGGCCTCAGCCTGGGTGTCTTCGGCTCGGCCAACGCGCTCGACGGTCACTATGACGCAACCCAGATTTGCGACGATCCCAACACCCCGGCGGTCGAGCCCTGCCCTCTCGTCGATCCCGAAATGAGCGGCATCGGTTATGGCTATGGCGTCAAGGCCGGCGCCGACTACCAGATGGACAGCTTCGTCTTCGGCATCGTTGGCGACTGGCAGTTCGGCGACCGCCTCGCCGATAATGACGATCCCGTCGAAGCGACCTATCTCAACATGAATCATCTCGCCACCTTGCGGGCCCGCGTCGGCCTCGCCGACGACCGCACGTTGATCTACGCAACCGCCGGTCTGGCGGCCGCCGAAATGGAGTTCGGCGCCCTCGTCGGGCCGGGCAGCGTCGACAGCAGCGAAGCCCAATGGACCTATGGCTATGCGGTCGGCGGCGGCATCGAACACGCCTTCACCGATTGGATCTCCGTCGGCCTCGAGTACCTCTATGTCGATCTCGAGGACACCAGCCATTTCCTCACCGACGGCGCCGCGGCCTCGGGCAACATCGACATGATCTATGACGACATGCACACCATCCGCGCCAGCCTCAACTACCGCTTCAGCCTTTAGGACAGCGCTTTGCAGCACCATCAGGGGTCCCGGTCCGGGGCCCCTTTTTCGTTGATCCGCCACACCGGCCCCTCATAAACAGCCGGCACCGGGTCAAAACCGGATTGGCCCCAGGGGTGGCAGCGGCAGGCCCGCGCCACGGCCAGCAACGACCCCCGGCCCGCTCCATGCCGCCGGATAGCGCCGCTGGCATAGTCCGAACAGGTCGGTAAATAGCGGCAGCGCCGGCCGATCAGAGCCGATAATGTCAGCTGATAGAATCTGATGACCGCGAGCAGGATGGTTTTCATGGCGCCTGGCGGCCGAGCATAGGGGAGCACGCATGGCGCACGCAAAGCCCAATATCCTGTTCGTCATGGCCGACCAGTTGGCGGCGCGGAGCCTGCCCTTTCACGGCCATGGGCTGGTCAAGACACCGAACCTGTCGCGTCTTGCCGCCGAGGGCGTGGTTTTCGAGAACTGCTATTCCTGCAGCCCGCTGTGCGCCCCGGCCCGCGCCACCGTGATGAACGGGCTGCTGCCGTCGCGCACCGGGGTCTATGACAACGCCGCCGAATTCCCCTCCTCGATCCCCACCTGGGCGCATTACTTAAGGCTGGCGGGCTACAAGACATGCCTGTCCGGCAAAATGCATTTCGTCGGCCCCGACCAGCTGCACGGCCTTGAGGAGCGCCTCACCACCGACATCTACCCGGCCGATTTCGGCTGGACGCCCGATTGGCGCCTCAAGCAGGAACGCATCGACTGGTGGTACCACAACATGACGAGCGTCCTGCAGCCGGGCATCGCCGAGATCACCAACCAGCTCGAATTCGACGACGAGGTGGCCTTCCACGCGGTGCGCAAGATCTATGACTATGCCCGTTTCGACAATGACAAGCCCTTCTGCCTGATGGCCTCCTTCACCCATCCGCACGACCCCTATGCGGCGCGGGCGAAGTTCTGGAACCTCTACCG
>JANPCA010000362.1:0-12116 GCA_031430715.1 Hyphomicrobiales bacterium
CCCGCAGCACCGCCTCGGCGAGCGCCGCGCTGCCCGCCGCATTGACCGTGAAATAGTCTTGCGGCCTCAATGCCGAAACGGCCCCGGCCAGATGCACCACCGCATCGGCGCCTTGCAAAAGTTGCGCGAGAGCCTCGGCCGAGTGCAGATCGCCCACCACGGTTTCGACCTCGGACGGCAATGCGGCGACTTGCGGATTGCGCACCAGCGCCCTCAGCCGGTGGCCGCGCGCCAACAACTCGGAAACGGCATGGCGCCCGGCAAAGCCCGTGGCCCCGGTGATGGCGATGGTTTTGCTCATGATCCGGGGAGCGTGGGACGCCGCCCTATTGCGCGGCTTGCAGGAATTGCACCGGCGCCAGCTCCGAGATTTCTCCCGACAGATATTTCTGCTTGGCGGAAGAGCGCGACAGCTTGCCCGACGACGTGTAGGGCAGGCTCTTGGGCGGCACCATCACCACCTTGCATTCGACCCCGGCGCTGCGGTGCACGACCGCCGACACCTCATGGCGGAGCGCCTCGATCGACGCCTCGTCTGGCAGACGGCATTGCGCCAGCACCACGACATCGTCATCGCCGTCCTCGCCCTCGACCGCGAAGGCGGCAACGTCGCCGGCGCGAAGCGGCTCGATCTGCTCGGCGGCCCATTCGATATCCTGCGGCCAGATGTTGCGGCCGTTGTGCAGGATCAGATCCTTGGCACGGCCGGTGATGACGATCTCGCCGTCGAGCCAGTAGCCCATGTCGCCGGTGTCGAGGAAGCCATCCGAACCAACCACCGCTTCGGTGGCCTCGGCATTGTGATAGTAACCGGCCATCAGGCTCGGCGTCCTGACGAAGATGAGGCCGACGCTGCGCTCGCTCAAGACCGCGCCCTGCGCGCCGCGGATTTCGACAATCGAGCCCGGCATGGGCTTGCCGCAGACGACGAAGCCGCGCGCTTCCGGACCCTGGGCGGGAACCGCCATGCCGCAGCGCTTCAAGGCGGCGCGGTCGATACGATCGATGCGGATCGGGGCATCGGTATCGACGAAGGAAATCGCCAGCGTCGTTTCCGCCATGCCATAGCTCGGCAGGAAGGCCTGTGGGTCGAAACCGGAAACGGCCAGGTTGGCTGCGAATTGTTCGAGCACGTCGGCCCGCACCATGTCGCCGCCGATCCCCGCCACGCGCAGTGCCGAGAGATCGAGGCCGGATGCCTCGCCATTGATGCGGCGGCCGGCAAGGTCATAGCCGAAACTTGGCGAGTACGTGATGGTCGACTGGTTGTCCGACATCAGCTTGAGCCACAGGGCCGGGCGCCGCGCGAAGGCGGTGGTGGCCAGGAAATCGACCGTCACCTGGCCCAGCATCGGCGACAGGCAAAAGCCGACGAGGCCCATGTCGTGATACAGTGGCAGCCACGAAAAGGCCCGGTCATTTGGGCTAAGCTTGAGGCCATCGCGCAGGATGCCCCGGGCATTGGCGAGAATGGCCTTCTGGCTGATCAGCACGCCCTTGGGGGCCGACGTCGAACCCGACGAATACTGGATATAGGCGTCATCATCCGGGCCGAAGGGCTTGAGCTTGGCCGCCGCTTCGGGCAGTTCCTGCAATTGGCCATAGGTGAGAACCTTGGCGATCCCGGCCCGCGCCGCGCCCTCGCCGATGTGGCTGAGCAGGTCTTCGGAGGTGATGACCGTGCAGGCCTTGGCCGCCGACAGCATGCCGGATACCCGCTCGATATAGGAATCCTTGCCGCCAATATTGATCGAATAGGGCATCGGGCAGGGAATGAGGCCGGCATATTGGCAGCCGAAGAACACCGCCATGAAGTCGGGTCCGGTTTCGGCAACCGCCGCCACGCGGTCGCCGCGCTTGAGCCCAAGCGACAGGAGCTTGCGGGCCGTAGCCATCGCATCGCGGCGCAAATTCGCGTAGGGCATCACATGCTGCAACTGTCCGCGCGGCGAATAGAAGTTGAAGCCCGTGACGCCGCGTGCCGCATAGTCGAGGCCTTCGGCGAGCGTTGCGAAGGGTGCCAGAACCTGCGCCAGGCGCGGATTCTTGCGGGGTGTGCGTAAGGGTGTCTCCGCCTCGCCGTCGTCCCGCCGTAACGCCCGTCCCATCATAACCCGGTAACCTGCAATCGATTCTTTACGCAAACGTCCGATGAATTCGGGCCTGCAATATTCTATTAAGTCCCTTCCGTACCAGCCGGTTCGATGCAATTGAAATCAAATGCTGTTTCAGAATGTTACGCTTTGCGAAGACTGCTAAAAATCAAACCGGCCCAAGGAGATAGCAATGGCCAGCAGGATCAGCGCGCCGAGCGCGAAGCCCGACAGCCAGGCCAGCAGCAGCGAGCTCATCGAGTATCCGGCCATGACGGGAGCAGAGGACGTTGAAGCCACTTGCCGCTGCCTCGCCACCAGGTGATGGGCCATCTGCCGCTTGATGGCTTCCACCATTTCCGCCCGGTCGGGGGTCTCGAAGAGAATTTCGCGGCCGTTCTGGCGGTCCTGATAAAGCCTATAGGTGCGGTGGTCGGGCTCCATGACGGTGAAGGTGATGAGATCGATCCACAACCGCGGCGGTTCGCTCACGATGAGGGCCAGATCGAAGAGATCGCCGGCCGCCGCCGAGGATGCCACCAGCGGAACCAGCTCGTCCTTCAGCAATTGCAGGCGGATCGATTTGGAATCGCGCAAATCCAGCGCCGCCTCGAAATGGGCGGCCTCGGCCAGCCGCGCCTGGCGCAGCGCATCCCTCAGCCCGCCGTCTCCGCTGCTGGTCGAACTGGCGCGTGCCAAGACTGAAATCCTCCAGAGCCCCATGGGATGTACCGATATGGCACAGTTGCGCGGGGCTGCTTACTCTCGAGGAGGCGCGGTGCATAGGCCATGCCGTGCGGCTCAGCCGGTGAAGGGGCGCTTCAGCAATTGCACGGCATCGGTATCATTGGCGCCCTCGACGCCGATCGCCATGTCCGGCGTGCGTGCCGTGGCGCTGCGGCTCCCGAACAGCCGGTCCCAGATGGAGAGCACGGTTGAATAGTTCGAATCCGTATCGGCCTTCAGCGCGTGGTGATGCACCCAGTGGATCGACGGCGTGACGATGGCCAGCGACACAAGCTGTTCAAGTCGCCGTGGAAGTCTCACATTCGAGTGGTGGAACATGGTGGCGAAGGCCAGCATCGTTTCGAAAACCACCACGGTCTGGAGTGGCGCGCCGAGCAGGAAGATCACCGCGGCCCGGACCAGCGCCGACAGGAACACTTCGCCGAAGTGAAAGCGCAGGGCCGAACTGGCATCGAGGAATTGGTCGAGATGATGCACGGCGTGAAAACGCCACAGGAAGGCCACCTCATGATTGGCGCGGTGCCACCAGTAAATCCACAGATCAAGAATGAGAAGATCGAAAGCCAGCCCCGCTGCCCCGCTCCACCACAGGGGCCGCCAGTCCAGCGCGTGCTGGGCCGCGAAGGCCGTGACGGGAACCACCACCAGCCAGCCGAGGAAACCATTGGCCACGGCCAGTGACAGGTTCTTGAGCACCCGCCCCCAACCGCCTGTCACCCGCACCGTGGGGAGCACCCGGTCGAGCGTCAGAAACAGCGCCAGCGCCAGCACGACCAGGGCGCCTTTCGAGTGCAGGATCGGCAGCAACCTGTCCATCAGCGATCTTCCAGTTTCGAGGGCTGGGTGACCGAAGTGACATTCACCTGCGCCCCCATGCGGTTCAACACATAGCCCGTCACCACCGGCATCAGCAAGGCGAGACCCAGATAGCGCGCCATCTGGTGGGCGCCGACATAGGCCGGATCGAGGTCCAGCGAAAAGGCCATGATGGTCATGGCGTCAAGCCCGCCGGGCGAGAAGGCCAGCAGGGTCAGCGCGAAGGGCAGCCCCGCCACCAGCGTGGTGATGCCCGCCCCCGCCATGGCGATGGCGAGTGCGATGACGAAGCCAGAAAACCCCTCGCGCAGCGCGGCGCGGAATTCGGCGAAGGTGAAGCCCTTGAAGCGCGCCGCGATCATCACGCCCAGCACCACATTGGCCGGGATCAGGATGCTGTTGGGTGCGGCGCCATTGACAACCCCGCCGAGTTCGAGCCCGGCACTGGCCAGCATCGGCCCCAGAATGAGACCCGCCGGAACATGCAGGCGTTCGAGACCGAATCCCGCCGCCGCCGAGACCGCGATGAGGAGCGCCAGGTCGGACACACTGCCAATCACCGGCGGTGGCGCATGCAGCATGTCCGGAGGCGACAGCCACAGGATCAGCGAGGGAAGGGCGCCGACCAGGAAGAACAGCCGGATACATTGCGCGATGGCGACGCGGCGCATGTCGGCGCCGGTGCTGCTGGCCAGAAGCAGGACCAGCGACAGTGCCCCGGGCAAGCTGGCGAACAGCGCCGTCGGCCCGTCCCATCCACGCTGCCGCACATAGAACCGCGTGCAGGCCCAGGTCACGGCCACCACGGTCACCGCCAGAAAGGCGATGCTGAGCGGCCATTGCGCGGCGCGTTCCACCGTGTCCCAGGTGACCGCCGTTCCGGTCTGGATGCCGAGGAAGATGAAGGACAATGCTTTCAACCAATCGGGCATGCCGAGCGGCGCACCGCAGAATATGGCGATGACGCCGAAGATCATGGCGCCCGCCAGCCAGGGCGCCGGAAGATGAAGCCACCAGCACAAGAGGCCGCCAGCCGCGCCGATGGCCAGACCCGCAACCGTATCGCGCATCAGGTCATCCGTGCACGGAGGATCGCCTCGGCGAATTCGGCGAAGCCAAGTCCTCCTTCGGCCTCCGTCACATAGGCCGGCAGATGCGTCATCAGATGCGCCAGTGGCCTGATGTTGGCGACGCCGACGCCAAGGGGAAACCTTTCGAACATCGGCGCATCATTGGGCGAGTCACCGCAATAGGCGATGTTTTCGAGACTGGTTTCGATTCTGATATCAAATGCTTCCGCCAGCAACCTGCGGCTCATGGTGAGCTTGTCGTGGGCGCCGAACCAGGCATTCACATGAATCGAGCTGACTTTTGCCGCGGCACCCGCCGCATGAAAAGCGGCGGCGATTCTCTTTGCCGTTTCCAGCGGCAATGGCGGCACGTCCTCGCGGAAATCGATGGCCACATCGATCTCGCGATAGGCCTGATCGGCGGCCATGGCTGTGCCGGGAAACTCCCGCAGCACCTGGGCTGCGACCGCCCACAGCTTCTGGTGATTGGCGCGGCGCTCTTCGGCGGTCTGCGCATAGGCGCGGATCATCCTCCTGGCGGCATCGTCGTGACGGAAATAGAAAGCGCCATTCTCGCCCACCACGCCGTCGACGGGCCACTGCCTGGCGATCATGTCGCACCAGCCGGCCGGACGGCCGGTAACAGCTATGACTTTAATCCCAGCACGCCGCAGGCGCTCCAGTGCTGTGAATGCCACCGCCGGCAGACGCCCGCGCAGCGTCAGCGTATCGTCGATATCGGTCAGCACGGCGCCGGCCCCGGCGAGCGTTTCGCGGGGAATCGTGGCGAGTGGCCGCATGCTCATCGCAGTGCCGGCCTGTCGGGATGATAGGGTTGCAACAAGTCATCGCGGGCGCCGCCGAGCAGTTCCTGGGCGCCGAACCGGCCGATGGCGGGCGCCAGCGTGATGCCCGAATGGGTGACCGCCACATAGAGGCCCCGGCGGCCGGCAGGCCTCCCGATGGCGGGGAAACCGTCGGCCGGGGTCGGGCGCTGTCCGGCGGTAAAGTAATCGAGTTCGAGGCTCTCCGCGCCCTTGACCATGAGCCTGACCTTGGCCATCAGTTCGGCGGCGAGCCCCTCGGCATTGCCCTCGGGGTCGGCCCCGGCGAAATCCGTTCCCGCCACGATGCGGCCCTCGGCCGTCTGCCGCATGTGCAGGCCCGGCGCCATGACCAGGCCATGCAGCAGTTCGCGCGCCGGCTTCGAATGGCAGAGCAATCCGGCGGGCGAGGACATCTTGAGCGCGACTCCGGCCGAATCGAGCAGGGCCGCCGTGGCGGTGCCCGCCGCGACGACGGTTTCGTCGGCGTGAATGGCGCCCTCCCCGGTCATCACGCCGGACACAATGTCACCGTCCTCGATCAGCCATTTGACCGGCGTGTTGGTGAGCACCTGGGCACCATGGGCTGTGGCCCCCGCCAGCATGGCCAGGGAGGCCGCCAGCGGCTCGACCATCCCCTCCTCCGCCACGTGGCAGGCAAAGTCGGGGACAGCCAACAGATTGGGTTCGATCGCCAGGATTCCGTCACGCGACACGCGCCGCACGCCATAGCCCCAACCGCCATGCTCCCGCGCGAAGGCGGCCAGCGCTTCGGGCGCGAGATCCCAGATCAGCCCGCCGCACCAATTGACCCTCAGGCCTGGCACCTCGCGGTCAAGTTTGCGCCATTCCAGCATGGAGCGCTCGCGCAGACGGAAATAGGGTTCGGGATTGCCCCAGCTGGCGTTAATCCAGGCCCAGGAACCGCGCGTCGCCAACCCGCCCGCCGTCTTGGCCTCCTCGATGACGGTCACCGCCGCACCGGCTTTCGCCAGATGCCAGGCAATCGACGCCCCGATGATGCCGGACCCGATGACAATGATGCGCTTTGACACGGAACAGCTCCCCGAACCCCAA
Source organism: Hyphomicrobiales bacterium (assembly GCA_031430715.1). GTDB lineage: Bacteria > Pseudomonadota > Alphaproteobacteria > Rhizobiales > Aestuariivirgaceae > Aestuariivirga. The sequence continues at coordinate 6,628 of JANPCA010000362.1, forward strand.
TCTTCCCGTCAGGCTTAAGCAAAGCGCCGCCGCTTGGCCAATACCAATTTGTCTTCGCCCCGCTGGCGCTCGAGGAATCACAGGCCAAAACCGCATCCCCGCAAGTTTGCGGCAAGGAGGAAACCTTAACCAAGTTTTGGGGCAACGGGGCCAGCAGTCGCGCATGACGTCCACTATTAGGCTTGCTATCGCCATCGTATCGGGCCTGAGCGGGCTTGCCGCGATTTTTCTCGTTCTGCAGCCTGGCACAATGGCCAATCAGCCGGCCTGGACCCTGGGGTCGGTGACGCTTCTGGTCGCCACCACCTTGTTCAGCAGCGTGGCCGGCGTGATTCAGACCCGCGAACCGCAGGCAAACCCGGAACCGTCACCGGGCCTAGCCTCCAGCGTCGAGCGCGAAGTCCATAGCGAGGTGGCCAAGATCATCGCGCTGCTGGGCTCCCAGGTCGAGGCCAATGCCTCGTTCAATGCGGCCCTCGTCAAGGCCCGCGAACAAATGCCTGATAGTCTCAAGCCCGATCAGGTGCGCATGGTGATCTCCTACCTGATGATCGAAAACGAAAGCATGCGCAAACGCACCTCGGAACTGCAGGGCAATCTCGAAAGATCCCAGCGCCAGATCGAAAGCCTGAAATCCAATCTCGCCGCCGCCGAGGCGCAGGGCCTGAGCGATCCGTTAACCGGCCTCAAGAACCGCCGCGGCTTCGACTTGACGCTCGCCACCGAAATCGCCGCGGCGCGCAGCGGCGGCAAGCCCATGTCGCTGGTGATGGCCGACATCGACCATTTCAAGTCGATCAACGACCGCTACGGCCACCCGGCCGGCGACGACGTGCTGAAGTGGTTCTCGCGCATCCTTTCGTCCCACATGAAGGGCCGCGATACCGTGGCGCGCTATGGCGGCGAGGAATTTGCCATCATCCTGCCGCAGACGCCGCTCGATACCGCCGCCATGCTGGCGGGCCAGATCAAGCAGCAACTCGAGCAGCAATTGTGGAAGAAGCCCGGCGCTCCCAACACCATGCTGCGCGTCACCGCCTCCTTTGGCGTGGCGCAGTTGATCGATGGTGAGGGCACCAGCGGTCTGATCCAGCGCGCCGACGCCAAGCTCTACGAATCGAAAGCGGGCGGCCGCAACCGCGTCGCCGCATGAGTGTTTCCGCAACTGCCGCCACCATGCTTCCCTGCGGGCCGCGAAACCATTATGTGACTCGTCATGCTCTTCTGCATCGGCGACATTCACGGTCATTTCGACAAGCTCAACAGATTGATGAACCTGTGCCGCGGCTTTGCGGAGGGGCGCGGCGCGAAACATCCGCGCTTCATTCTGCTTGGCGACTACGTCGACCGCGGCCCCGCGTCCCGCCAGGTGCTGGAGTATCTTGAGACCAGGCCAGCGGACGTGACCGCGCTCTGCGGCAATCACGAAGATTTGATGCTGCGGGCCCGGACCGATGACACCGCCCAGATCCTCTGGTTGCGCAACGGCGGGATGTCGACGCTGGAGAGTTACGGCGTTGGCGAAGTCCACGCGGTTCCTGAAAGCGCCTTCGACTTCATCGCGCAATTGCCGCTCTTTCACGACGACGGCCTCAGGCTTTTCGTGCATGCCGGGATCGATGTTGCCGATCCGCAGGCCCGCGCCCGTGAAGTCCTGCTGTGGACGAGGCAAAACCCGCCCGAGAACATGCCGCTCGGCCGCTTGCTGGTTCACGGCCACACGCCGGTCAAGGGCGGCCTGCCGGATCTTCATGCCAACCGGCTCAATCTCGACACGGGTGCTGGCTGGGGCCGCGCCCTCAGTGCCGCGGCCTTCGATGATAAGCAAATATATCCACTCGCTTTCCTGAATCACCTTGGGGAAATCAGCATGGTGCGGCCGCCGCGCTCCGCGGCCAGCCATGCGGTACCTTGATCTACCCCATTGCCACCCTGCAATCTGACCGTCATACTGACTTGAAATGAAACCAGAAGCCGGTTGAACCGGACGACAGGAAACAGCTTCACGCAAGGGGCATCCCGCCCGCTGCCGACCATGAGGAATTCATAAATGACAAAGAAGATCATCCTTACACCCGCGCAGGAAACGATGCGCGCTGCCATGCTGTCGCGCCGCACGCTGTTGAAATCCGCCGCCGCACTGGGTGCTGTGGGCCTCGGTGCCCCGCTCTATGCGAAGAACGCCCTGTCATCCTCGGGCGAATTGAACCTGCTGATGTGGTCGGACGAATATCCGGGTGATGTCATTCCGGGATTCGAGAAGGCCACCGGCATCAAGGTGAACCAGACGCCCTTCTCGCAGAACGAAGAGCAGATCAACAAGCTGCAGGCGACCGGCGGCGAAGGCTTCGACCTGTGCTCGCCCACCCAGAATCGCGCGCCGCAATACAGGGATCTGGCGGTGCTTGCGCCTTTCGACACGAACAAGCTGACCAACACCGGCAAGCTCATCCCCTCGATGCTGGCCGGAGCCCAGGATCTCTGGACCTGGGAAGAAGGCCTCTACTATCTGCCGCACTGCTGGGGCTCGGAAGCGATTGCTTATCGGACCGACCTGTGGAAGGGCGATCCCAAGGACCTCAGCTACGGTTCGCTGTGGGCCGATGACGTCAAGGGCCACACCCAGGGCCGCGGCCACTCGTTCCTGCTCGGCATCGGCCTGTGGTGGGACGGCAACGGCAAGATGCCGACCAACCGCATGCATGATGGCTACAAGGACGAGGACAGCTTCAAGAAGGTCTGGGACCCGATCCTTGCCTATGCCATCGAGCACAAGTCCTGGGTCAAGCAGTTCTGGGATTCGGCCGACAACACCAAGTCGGGTCTCATGGAGAACGATGTCTGGATCAGCCAGAATTGGGATGGCCCCGCCCTGTCGCTCAAGAAGGACGGCAAACCCATCAACTATCAGGCCCCAAAAGAGGGCGCCATTACCTGGGTCGACGGCATATCGCTGTTGAAGGCCGCCAAGAATATCGATCAGGTCTATGCCTTCCTCAACTACATGCAGTCACCGGAGGCTTCCGCCGCCGTCGCCGAAGGCTCGGGCTACAACCCGGTCGTCACCGGGGCCGAAACGCTGCTCTCGGAGGCCGCCAAGAAGAACTTCCAGGAGGCTTTCCCTGGCGATGCCCTAAAGAACCTCTGGCCATGGCCCGCCGAAGCCTCGTGGTATGGTGAAATCCGCAGCCAATACGTCGACAAGTTCAAGGCGGCGTAAGTTCCTCGTCCTTCTCCGCGCGAAGCGTGGGGAAGGTGGATCGCGGGCCCTTGCCCGCGAGACGGATGGGGACTTTCCCCGGGGCCGCGGCCCCACCCGCTCGCTGCGCTCGCCCCCTCCCCGCTTCGCGAAGAGGGACAATAGAAAATACCAGCCCCGGCCGCCACCGGGGCTGGCCTGTTTTTGGGCCGTCACTGGTTCTACTTGAACTGCGCGGCGGATCGATAGATGATAACCCCAATGGGCAAAAGCCCGCTATCCTGGGGACGGGGACAAACGCAACATGAGTGCTGGCGTCGAACTTGACCACGTCACGGTCAGATTTGGTCAATTCACCGCCGTCGACGACGCGACACTCGATATCAAGGGCGGCGAGTTCTTCTCCTTCCTGGGGCCCTCGGGCTGCGGCAAGACCACCATCCTGCGCACCGTCTCGGGCTTCCTCGATCCCTCGGCAGGTGCAGTCCGGATCGGCGGCCAGGACATGGTGGGCATCGGTGCCAACAAGCGCCCGACCGCGCTGATCTTCCAGAACCTGGCACTCTTTCCGCTGATGTCGGTGGCCGAGAACATCACCTATGGCCTGCGCGTGCGGGGCCAAGGAAAGCAGGAGCGCCGCAAGAAGGCCGGTGAACTCCTCGACTTGATCGCCCTTCCCGGCCAGGGTGACAAGTTGGTGAGCGAACTCTCCGGCGGCCAGAAGCAGCGCGTCGCCATCGCCCGGGCACTGGCCGTCCAGCCCCAGGTGCTGCTCCTCGACGAGCCGCTCTCGGCCCTTGACTTGAAGCTCCGCCAGCACATGAGGAACGAACTCCGCGCCATCCAGAAGCAGGTCGGCATCACCTTCATCTATATCACCCCCGACCAGGGCGAGGCGCTCACCATGTCGGACCGCATCGCCGTGATGAGCGACGGCGTCATCCAGCAGGTGGCCGACGGCAAGACCGTCTATGACGAGCCCGATACTGCCTTCGTCGCCTCATTTGTTGGCGAAAACAACCCTTTCCCCGGCAAGGTGACGAAGGCCACCAGGGACGAAGCCACCGTCGAGACCGCTTTCGGTCCCCTGCGCGGCCGCAACCCCAAGGGGCTCAAACCCGGCGACAAGGCCATCCTCTTCGTGCGCCCCGAATCCTTCCAGCCGGTGAAGGGCGAAAAGGACACAACGCTCGAAGCCAACGTCTTAAGCGTCGCCTTCGAAGGCAATGTCACCCATGTTTACTTGAAGGGCGTCGGCAAGAAGGACATCACTTTGACGGTCGGCCGCCACGGCGGCATGGCCATCCCCGCGCAAGGTTCAAAGGCGGCGATCTCCTATGGCGCGGCCCAAGGCCTCGTCCTGCCGGACGGAAAGATGGCCCGTGAGTAGCCGCGCCCTCGTCTTCCTGGTGCCCGTGGTGGTCATCGCCATCTTCTGGGCCATGTCGTGGCGCGAGGGGAAACTTAGCCATGACCCGACCCACAAGAGCTTCTTCGAGCGCAACGGCACGGCGCTGGGGATCGTCTTCATCCTGCTCGTCGCCTTCTGGACCCTGTTCCTGGTGGTGCTGCCCTATCTCTATATGGTGCAGGAGAGCTTCCATCCCCGCCTGCCGCCGATGAAGCGCGGCGGGCCCGACGACTTCCTCACCATCGCCCAGTACAAGTCCTTCTTCGTCGAGCCATCGGGGGGCGCGTGGAACATCAACCACATGAAGGCCTTCCTGTGGTCGATTGCGTATTCGGTGTTCGTGACCGCGCTCAACTTCGCCATCTGCTATCCGGTGGCCTTCTACATGGCCCAGTCCGGCTCGATCCAGAAGGTGCGGCTCATCATGCTGGGGCTGATCGTGCCCTATTGGGTGAACGAAATCCTGCGCGCCTTCGCCATGCGCCTGTTGCTGACCACCAAGGGACTGATCAACCAGGCGCTGATGGGGACGGGGCTGATCGATCAGCCGCTCGATTTCCTCGGCACCGATGTCGGCCTCTTCGCCGGGCTGTCTTATGCCTATCTCCTCGTCATGATGTTCCCGCTCTACAATGCCATCGAGAGCCTCGACAAGAACCAGATCGAGGCGGCGCGCGATCTGGGCGCCCCCATCTGGCGTATCCACAAGGACGTGGTCATCCCCTATGCCAAGCCCGGCATCGCGTCCGGCTGCACCATGGTCTTCATGCTGGCGGCGGGCTCGCTGGCCGCACCCCAGTTCCTCGGCGGCCCGAGCACGCTCTGGTTCACCTCGATCGTCTATGACTTCTTCTTCCAGTCCTTCAACTGGCCGCGCGG
>JANPCA010000363.1:0-11902 GCA_031430715.1 Hyphomicrobiales bacterium
AACTGTTCTTCGTTACCGGCAGCGAGGAAGAAGCGGCGCGTCTGTCGAAGCGATTTGTGAATTCGGCCTATCACGTCACCGTCACCTGGGTGCGGGCAGACACGGTCGCGACAGAAGTCATCAAAGACGCGATGGCAGCCAACATAACCAGCACGCCTAGCGCCATTATTATTGATTATGACAGTTTCGGGTCAGCGTTGTGGAGCTTTTTCAGGAGTTTGCGCGCTGCGATCGGCGGCCGTTATGTCGAATATGTGATCGTTGATCTGCCCGCAGGTGAAAGTGAACTTGCCGAATTGCAGGCGGCCAATGTCACGGCGATGCCGGCGGCCGCGTCCGCAACTTGTTTTTGAACGTTTCGCGGCCATTTAACACCTGCGAGTGACCGGCACGCCATTCGTGAGAATGATGCAGTGCAGCAGCAACTGCAGGACGCACAACTCGTTCCAAACCAGCTGAAAATTTGGAAACCCTTTGCCAACCGGCTTTCCCGGCGGAAAAGCAGCTCCACAATATCTTGCCAAATGGATTTTCTGTGAATCGGGTCCGAGTTTAGGGAGCCGGGAAAATCCGGACAGTGAGCCGGGAAAAATACGGACAGAGACTTTGTCGACGAGGCATGATTTCGGGGTGGGAGGAATCACGGCATGGCAACGGGTGACCAGGGTTTTGGTGCTGGGCAGTACGCAGGGAGAGGAATTGACGATGCAATTGGCATTGTCTTCGATCCGCCGATCCCTGTAGCCAATGAGCGCGCCGATCAAGACGATGACCGTCTGGCGCAATTGATTTCCGACAAGATCATTCCGCGCCTGCTGGCCCTGCACAATGGGTTGGGCGCGGGTGATGCAGTTGTTCATCCCGGGCAAGCGGAGATTGCCGAACTGGCGCGGCTGGTTGCCGGGCCTGAGAATTCGGATGCGATGGACTATATCCTCGGTCTCAGGGACCGCGGGTTGTCGCTTGAAATGCTTCACCTCGAACTTCTCGAACCGGCGGCGCGTTACCTTGGCGAATTGTGGGATAACGACAATCTGGATTTTCTCGACGCCGCCATCGGGGTCACGCGGCTCCAGCATCTCGTGCACATGTTTGCGGGCCTCGACGAGGTAGCACTCTATGACGATAAGCGGCGCGCCCTCATCGTGACGACGCCGGGTGAGCGGCACAGTTTTGGCAACATGATGGTACAGAAGTTTCTGCGGGCGGGCGGCTGGTACGTGTGCTCTTGTCCTGGTGCCGAAATCGAGCAGATTTCTGCCATTGTGGCGCAGGAGTGGATTGGCGTCATCGGGTTTTCGATGAGTGCCGACACTCACATCGATACCCTTGCCAGTTCGGTGGCCGCGGTGCGGGCGGCGTCGATGAACCCCGATATCGGGGTGATGGCCGGTGGTCCGGCGTTTACGAGAAACCCGCAACTGGCGCTGGAAATTGGCGCGGATGGCACCGCAACGAACGCACCGGCAGCCGTTGTTCTTGCCAAGAAGCTGCTGGTCCGCAGCATTACCACAACGCGTATGCCGTTGGCTTCTACCTGCTGAACTGCCAGTTTTGCGTTTCGGGCAGGAACTTGCTGCCGTTGAGTTCCAGGAAGCGCCACATGGCGTCGGTCAGCGGCATCATGCGCTTACGCGTCAGGCGCACCACATACCACTTGCGCACCACCGGCGTGCCCTCGACGGGCAGGATCACCAGGCGGCCATCGCCGATTTCGTAGGCAACCGTGTGGGCCGAGAGGAGGGCAATTCCCAAGCCCGCCATCACCGCCTGCTTGATGGTTTCATTAGAGCTGATCTCCATGCCGGTGCGTGACACGCTGCCGATGTCCGACATGATGCGTTCGGCCAACATGCGGGTACCGGAACCGGGTTCGCGCAGCAGGAAAGTCTCACCTGCCAGGGCGGTGGACGGGATTGGCCCGCCCAATGCCAATGGATGGCCCGGTGCCGCCACCAGCACGTGTGGATGCGGACCGATTTCGACGCGCTGCACATCGATCTGTTGCGGCGGCCTGCCCATGATCGCAAGGTCAATCGTATAGTCCTGCAGCCGCTGGATCGTTTCTTCGCGATTGCCGACATGCAGCACGATGTCGATTTCCGGGTGCTGTTCGCGGAAAGCCGCCAGCGCATAGGGCGCGAAATATTTGGCGGTGCTGACGACGCCGACGGTGATCTTGCCCTTGAGTGTCCCCTTGATGGCATCCAGCACTTCGCCGCATTCGCGCAGGATGGTGTCGATGCGATGCGCTGCCAGCACGATTTCCTGGCCAGCCGAGGTTGGGCGGAACACGCCATCGACGCGCTCGAACAGCGGAATGCCGACATTCTCCTCGATCAGCTTCAGGGTCAGGGATACGGCCGGTGGTGACAGGTGCAGGCTCAGGGCGGCGGCCGTGACGTTTCCGGTCTCGGCAGTGCGGGCGACGGCGCGCAACTGCTTCAGTGTGGCTTGGCGCATCATGTTAAGTTTTCCTGAATGTGATCCTCAGTTTATTCAACTTTACTAATACCGGGAGATGACAGAGCGTCACGGGTGGGGGATCGGAGCCGCGCCACCAAGAGCGCCGGAATGACAGTCCCGGAGGAAATCGGCCCGTGACTGCCAAGCTGACTTTGGAACAATCTCTTGCGGCGCAGACCTCCGACCTTGACGTGGCGCGGACCATCTCGATCATTGCCGGGGTGACAGCTGACCTGTCACGGCGCATTGGCCGTGGCGATCTCGATCAGTCTCTGTCTGCCCCGCTTGGTGTGATTGTGCAGGGCGAGATGCAGAAGCGGCTCGACGTGTTGGCCCATGATGCGTTGATCGAGGCACTCCGCCAGGCGCCCGTTGCTACGGTGCTTTCGGAAGAAGCGGAAGCTCCCATTCTGCTTGACGCCTCGCAGCCACTTGCAGTGGCATTCGATCCCCTCGATGGATCGGACAACATCGGCATCAATGGCCCGATTGGAACGATCTTCTCGCTGCTTCCCGCTGTACGGGGTGAGCCGGACGCGAGTTTCCTGCAACCGGGGCATCGGCAGCTTGCGGCCGGTCTCGTCATCTATGGCGCCCAGACCCAGATGATTTTGACCACCGGAAGCGGAACGCAGGTGTTCACGCTGAATAGAGACGTGGGCAAGTTTGTCTTGACGGGCAGTGCATCTGTCGCTGCCCAAGCAACCGATTTCGCCATCAACATGTCGAACTATAGACATTGGGACGAGGCCATCCGTCATTTCATCGACGACTGCCTCGATGGCGAGGAGGGTCCGGCGGGGCGGAATTACAACATGCGCTGGCTCGGCGCCGTGGCGGGCGAGGCGTTTCGCATCGCCTTGCGCGGTGGTCTCTATCTCTATCCGTCCGACCGCCGCCCTGGATATCGTAGTGGCCGGCTGCGTCTGGTCTACGAAGCCAATCCCATCGCCTTTCTCATGGAACAGGCCGGGGGTGTTGCGAGTGACGGCGTGACGCGCATTCTCGATCTTGAGCCGCAAGCACCGCATCAACGTTGCGGATTGGTGTTTGGTTCAAGCGAAGAGCTGCGCCGCCTGGCCGGTTACATGTCGCGCGGCAGTGGCGGGCGATCGCCGCTCTTCGGCACCCGTGGCCTGTTCCGGAGCTAGACCCACAATGTCTGTGAAGCATCCCATCATCTCGGTCACCGGATCTTCGGGTGCTGGCACCACAACGGTAAAGCACACGTTCGATCAGATCTTCCGGCGAGAAGGCATCAACGCTGTGTCGATAGAGGGCGATTCCTATCACCGCCATGACCGCGTGGCGATGAAGGCAGCGATTGCCGAGGCCGAAAAGCGCGGCAACCGCCACATGAGCCATTTCGGCGAGGATGCAAATCTGTTCGGCGAACTCGAAACACTATTCAAGACCTATGGCGAAAACGGCACCGGCCGCCGCCGCTTCTATGTCCATGACGAGCGCGAGGCCGAGCTGCATGGCACGCCGCCCGGCACCTTCACGGCGTGGACCGACCTGCCGCAACCCAACGATATTCTGTTCTATGAGGGGCTGCACGGCGCTGTGAAAACTGGCACCGTGGATATCGCGCGCCATGCCGACATGAAGATCGGCGTCGTGCCGGTCATCAATCTCGAATGGACGCAGAAGATCCACCGCGACCGGGCAACGCGCGGCTATTCGACTGAAGCCGTCACCGACACCATCCTGCGGCGCATGCCGGAGTATGTGCGATTCATCTGCCCGCAGTTCACCGAGACCGACATCAATTTCCAGCGCGTGCCGATGGTCGATACTTCGAACCCGTTCGTGGCGCGGTGGATACCGACGCCCGACGAATCGATGGTGGTGATCCGCTTCCGCAATCCGCGCGGCATCGATTTCGCTTATCTCACAGCGATGATCCACGACAGTTTCATGTCGCGCGCCAATTCCATCGTCATTCCGGGCGGCAAGCTCGACATCGCCATGCAACTCATCCTGACACCGATGATCATGCGGCTGATGGACCAGAAAAACAGGCAGGGAGGCAATTGATGGATATCATGGGCGAAACCGTGGCCACGCACCACGACATGGCGAATGCGGTGCGGGCACTTGCCATGGATGCGGTGGAGAAGGCGAGGTCCGGCCATCCCGGCATGCCCATGGGCATGGCCGATGTGGCAACCGTGCTGTTCTCGAAATTCCTGAAGTTCGATCCGGCGCGGCCCGATTGGCCCGACCGCGACCGCTTCGTGTTGTCCGCCGGTCACGGCTCCATGCTACTTTACGCGCTGCTGCATCTGACCGGTTACGAGAAGGTGACGCTTGACGAGCTGAAGCGCTTCCGCCAGGTCGGCGCCATCACGGCGGGGCATCCGGAGTATGGCCATTGCCCGGGCGTTGAAACCACCACCGGGCCCCTGGGGCAGGGGCTTGCCACCGCGGTTGGCATGGCGCTGGCGGAGCGCATGCTGTCGACGCGGTTTGGTTCGCACCTGATCGATCACCACACCTATGTCATCGCCGGCGACGGTTGCCTCATGGAAGGCATCAGCCACGAGGCGATTGACCTCGCAGGCCACCTCAAGCTGTCGCGCCTCATTGTGCTGTTCGATGACAATGGCATTTCGATCGATGGACCAACGTCGCTGGCAACCTCCTCCGACCAGTTGGCGCGCTTTGCCGCCGCCGGCTGGTCCGTGCATTCGGTCGATGGCCATTCAGCCCAGGAGATCGCGGAGGCGATCACATTGGCTCGCAAATCCGAACATCCCAGCCTCATCGCCTGCCGCACTATCATCGGTTTTGGCGCACCCACCAAGAGCGGTACGGCTGGCGTTCACGGCGCGCCGCTGGGGCCAGAGGAAATCGCGGGCGCGCGCGCCAAGCTCGGCTGGCCGCACGGGCCGTTTGAAATTCCGGATTACATTCGCGCCACATGGAATAAATCGGGGCAGCGCTGCAAGGCCCTATCGCGCGCCTGGGACGCGCGCCGCGCGGCACTTGATGACGACATGGCGTGGGAGTTTGGCGAAGCGCTCTCGGGCCGCCTCGGCACGCATCTTCGCGGTGTGTTCACAGGCCTCAATCAGAAATTCGCGGATGAAAAGCCCAAGATTGCCACCCGTCAAGCCTCGGAGACAATCATCGGCGTGATCGCTGCCGCCCAACGCAATCTGGTCGGAGGCTCAGCCGATCTCACCCATTCCAATTTGACCAAGGCCAAGGTGCAGCGGCCCATCGTTGCCGATGATTACTCGGGCCGCTACATTCACTATGGCGTGCGCGAGCATGCCATGGGCGCGGTGATGAATGGCCTGGCGCTGCATGGCGGTTTCATTCCCTATGGCGGCACATTCCTGGTGTTTGCCGATTTCGCGCGGCCCTCGATCCGCCTGGCGGCACTGATGGGCGTGCGGGCGATCTATGTGATGACCCATGATTCGATCGGGCTTGGTGAGGATGGGCCAACGCATCAGCCGGTCGAACACCTGGCCTCGCTCCGCGCCATGCCGAACGTCCAGGTGATCCGCCCCGCCGATGCCAATGAAACGGTTGAAGCGTGGCGCTGTGCGCTTGAGGCCGATGACCGGCCCAGCATTTTTTGCCTGAGCCGCCAGGCATTGCCGACCATCGATCGCGCCCGTGTTGGGGTGGGCGAGGCAAGCCGTGGGGCTTACGTGGCGTGGCAACCTGTAGACGAGCGGCAAGTGACCCTGCTGGCGACGGGATCGGAGGTCTCGCTGGCGATAGCCGCTGCCGAACAACTGGCGGCAGAGAATATCGCCGCCGCCGTTGTGTCGATGCCGTGCTGGGAGCGCTTCCGCGCAGAACCGGAAGACTACAAAGATCAAGTTCTCGGCAGCGTTCCGCGCATTGCGATTGAAGCGGCAGCCCGATTCGGCTGGGACGAATGGATTGGCCACACAGGCATTTTCATCGGCATGAAGAGTTTCGGCGCCTCTGGTCCTGCGCCCGATCTCTATGCCCATTTCGGCTTGACCGCTGCAGCCATTGCGGCTGCGGCACGGAGTGCCACCGGGCAAACAGGAGCAATCGCATGAACGATCTCGCCACCACCCAGTCGCAGACCGTCACCGGCAAGGACCGCTACAAGTCCGGCGTCATGGAATACCGCAAGATGGGCTATTGGGAGCCTGACTACATGCCCAGGGACACCGATATCATCGCGCTGTTCCGCATCACGCCGCAAGATGGCGTCGATCCGGTGGAAGCCGCCGCCGCGGTGGCGGGTGAAAGTTCGACGGCGACCTGGACCGTGGTGTGGACCGACCGGTTGACGGCGAGTGAGAAATACCGCGCCAAGGCCTACCGCGTCGATCCCGTGCCCAACACGCCGGGCGCTTACTTTGCTTATATCGCCTATGATCTTGACCTGTTCGAGCCGGGCTCGATTGCCAATCTGTCAGCCTCGATCATCGGCAATGTGTTTGGCTTCAAGCCGCTCAAGGCCTTGCGCCTCGAGGATATGCGATTCCCCGTGGCTTACGTGAAAACCTTCCAGGGCCCGGCCACCGGTATCGTCGTCGAGCGCGAACGCCTCAACTGTTTCGGGCGGCCGCTGCTTGGCGCCACGGTAAAGCCGAAGCTCGGCCTTTCAGGCCGCAACTATGGCCGCGTCGTCTACGAGGCGCTGAAAGGCGGGCTGGATTTCACCAAGGACGACGAGAACATCAACTCGCAACCCTTCATGCATTGGCGCGACCGCTTTCTCTATTGCATGGAGGCGGTCAACAAGGCGCAGGCATCGTCAGGTGAAGTCAAGGGCAGTTACCTCAACGTGACGGCCGGCACCATGGAGGATATGTACGAGCGCGCCGAGTTTGCCAGGGAACTGGGTTCGGTCATCGTGATGATCGATCTGGTCATCGGTTACACGGCGATCCAGTCGATGGCGAAATGGGCCAGGCGCAACGACATGATCCTGCATCTGCATCGCGCCGGACATTCGACCTATACGCGGCAGAAGAGCCATGGCGTGTCCTTCCGGGTCATCGCCAAGTGGATGCGGCTGGCGGGTGCCGATCACATTCATGCGGGCACCGTTGTCGGCAAGCTCGAAGGCGATCCCAACACCACGCGCGGCTATTATGATATCTGCCGCGAAGACCACAATCCGTTGAAACTCGAACATGGCATTTTCTTCGAGCAACACTGGGCCAGCCTCAACAAGATGATGCCGGTGGCCTCGGGCGGCATTCATGCGGGCCAGATGCACCAGTTGCTCGATCTTCTCGGCGAGGACGTGGTTCTGCAATTCGGCGGCGGCACCATCGGCCATCCGATGGGCATTCAGGCCGGTGCCACGGCCAACCGCGTGGCGCTTGAAGCGATGATCATGGCGCGCAACGAGGGCCGTGACTATGTGCACGAGGGACCGGAGATTCTGGCCCGCGCCGCGCAGAGCTGCACGCCACTCAAGGCGGCGCTCGACACCTGGAAGAACGTCGCGTTCAATTATGAATCGACCGATTCACCCGACTTCGTTCCCTCCTCCAGCGTTTCCATGTGAGGCCATAGATCATGCGCATTACCCAAGGCTGTTTTTCGTTTCTCCCCGATCTCACCGATGACCAGATTTCGGCGCAGGTGCAATATTGCTTGTCGAAGGGTTGGGCGGTGAGTTTCGAATTCACCGATGACCCGCATCCGCGCAACACCTATTGGGAGATGTGGGGCCTGCCCATGTTCGATCTCAAGGATGCGGCGGGTGCCATGCTGGAGTTGAAAGAGTGCCGCCGCGCCTTTGGTGACCGTTACATCCGGCTATGCGGCTTCGATGCGACGCACGGCTGGGAGTCGCTGCGTATTTCTTTCCTCGTCAACCGTCCGAAGGAAGAGCCGGGCTTCTCGCTGGAGCGCCAGGAAATGGGTGGCCGCAACATTCGCTACAGCACGCGTTCCTATGCCGTGAAGCGGCCCGAGGGCAGCCGTTACCAGCCATGAATGACGATCAAGCCGGGCGTATTTCGCTGAAAGCCGAGATGGCCGATGCCGGCATCGCCGATGTGCTGGCTGAACTTGACCGCGAACTGATCGGCCTGAAGCCGGTGAAGGCACGCATCCAGGAAATCGCCTCTCTGCTGCTGGTCGAGCGGGTGCGGCGCAAGCTGTCGCTGGCCACCGGAACGCCGACGCTGCACATGTCTTTCACCGGCAATCCCGGCACCGGCAAGACCACCGTTGCCTTGCGCATGGCGGCGATCCTGCATCGGTTGGGATTCGTGCGGCGCGGCCATCTCGTTTCCGTCACGCGCGACGATCTGGTGGGGCAATATATCGGCCACAGAGCGCCCAAGACCAAGGAAATCCTCAAGAAGGCGATGGGCGGGGTGTTGTTCATTGACGAGGCTTACTATCTCTACCGCCCCGAAAATGAGCGCGACTATGGCCAGGAGGCTATCGAGATATTGCTGCAGGTCATGGAAAACCAGCGCGACGATCTGGTCGTCATTCTGGCTGGCTATGGTGACCGCATGGAGAAGTTTTTCGAAAGCAATCCCGGCTTCCGCTCACGCATTGCCCATCATATCGACTTTCCCGACTATGGCGAAGACGAGTTGCTGCATATTGCAGTGACGATGCTGGCGCAGCAGAACTACAGTTTCAGTACAGGGGGCCGCGAAGCTTTTGTCCGCTACATCGCGGCACGCCGGGCGCAGCCGCATTTCGCCAACGCACGGTCAATCCGCAATGCCCTTGACCGGGCGCGGCTGCGGGCCGCCTACCGCCTGGTTTCATCGGGTGGCGACAGCGTGACGGCGGAAGACCTGTCGATGATCGAGGCCGCTGACATTCTGGCCAGCCGGGTGTTCAACCAATCGCCGCCAGCGGAACGCTCATAGGCCTCACTGCAGGCCGCGGATGGCGAAGGCGCAAGCCATCATGCCAAACACATAGAGCGGAACGCCAAAGCCGCTATACCAGCTGGCCTTCTCGACCGGCGTCTTGAGAAACCGTGCCATCAAGGCCAATTGAGCCGCCAGAAAAACGCCGACGATGGCGGCCTGCAATGGCCGACCCCAAGTCAACAACAGCGCAATGACGATGAACTGGGGGGCCGCCATGATGGCGCATGCGGTTTTCGCAGCGCCAGTGGTTCCGAGGAGTACAGGCAAGGAATTTATGCCCATCTGTTGGTCGCCCCGGATTGACTTGAAATCGTTCAATGTCATGATGCCATGGGCACCCGCGCTGTAGATCCCGGCCATGATGAGACTGGGAGCCGTTGGTAGGGCGCCGCCGAGCATGGCGGCGGCGCCGGTAACCCAGGCCAGTACCAGCCCGATGACCGCCGACCAGAACACCCATTGCCCAAGTGACAACGCCACAAGCAATGACAAGACCGTCCAGATGGCAGCGATGTAGAGTCCCCACTTTCCTGGGATGCGGCCAGACGGGATCGGGCGGTGCGGCTCGTTGATGGCATCGACATCGCGGTCATACCAATCGTTGATCGCCTGGCTCATGGCGCAGATCAATGGCCCCGCCAGAATGATTCCAATGAGTGCGATAGGCCAGTTGGGAATGATCGGAACGCCGGACGAGACGACGCCGCAGGCGAAGGCCCACATTGGTGGAAACCAGGTGATCGGTTTCAGCAACTCCAGCACGGCGGATGGCGCGGGATAGGCGGTCGGCGTCATGCGCAATCGAGTCCTCTTTCTTCAGGTCCAAACATTTCAACTATCCGGCGAGCAACGGGAAGGTGACGCCGATGGCCCAGGCAAACGCCACGGCATTGGCAAAGCCTGCAACGAAGGGATGACCGGTCCGGCGATAGGCCCATGAGCTGAACAATCCATAGACCATAAAGAACAGGACAATCACCGGCGCGATGATGATCAGGAAAAACAAGCGTTCGAAATCAAGCCCGACGGCAATTGCCAGCGACACAAGGAAGGCCAGCTTCGAGGCGGCATAGGCACCGCGTGCCGCGCCGCTGCCACCGTTCATCCATTCGGCGCTCGCAAAATAGATCAGCGTGCCGGCGAGCATGGCCAGCAGCAGGGTGATGCGCTCGGGCCCCGGCACAAAAGATGTGATGAATGTGTTGACCGGCCAAACCAGTGCGATGAAACCATAGGCAATGACCGCTAGCGACGCCACGGCGAGAGGACCAGACGATGGCACGCTCTGCGGCGATGGCCTTGATGACAGAACCACACAGAGTGCGGTGATCGCCCCATACATGGCGAAACGAGCGGCCAGATAATCGCCGACCAGCACAGGTAGAAAATGCGTCGGCAACACGCGCAGCAGCAAAGGTGTTGCCATCATTGGAACCAACAGCGGTAACCATAGACGCCGCCAATTGAGTGAGGCTCCGGCTGGTGGAGTGGCGACGCGCGGCAACAGTGACGACAGCGGACGCGCCAGCAGCACGGCGCCCGCCACCAGCAGCAATATCCACGGTCCCCGGCCATCGAGTGCCAGAGGTTCGGACCTCGCTTTTCCAAATGTCTGATCCAGCCAGGTTACGGCCTCGCGCATGCTCTCCTGGCTGAACAACACACTGGCATGTTCGACATGCGTGCTGAAGGCAGCGCGGCGCCCGGTGCCTTGTGCCACGTCACCGTAGGTGACACCCGCCTGCGCCACTGCCGGGGCAATCGCCAGGCTGACGGCGCGGAGCGCTTCCTGCTTCAGCATCCCCTCCCAATCGCCAACGATGACCAACAGATTGCGTGGCGAAGCCGCCGTCACCACCGGCGAGAACATCGAGACGGCGATGGTGGCGGAAACATCTGGCGCGGTTTCCGCGTATCGCACCACGATATCGGAGGCCATCGAATGGCCAAGCACTGCCAGCCTGCCATCGCCAAGGCCTTTGGCGTAACGTACGACCCTTGCCGTTTCCTCGATCAGTGTCCGTGTCACTCCTTCGGCTTCCGTGATGCTGCCGGTAAGTGGGGCGGGATTGCGGCCATGCCCGGCGAAATCGAATGTCACGGCGATGTAACCATTGCGCGCGAAGCTCAGCGCGAAGGATTGCATCAATTGTTGGGAGCCGGCAAAACCATGAGCGATGACCACGACCGGTGCGGTTTCGCCAGCCGCCGGGCGGTAGATAGTTGCCGGAATGTCACCGATCTTGATGGCTTCGATTGCCACCCGCTGATTGGCGGCTTGCAAATGCCACAACGCGGCGGCGATGGCTACCACTGCGAGCAGCGCAAGGAACTGGTCGAGATATGTTTTTCGACTGAACAGGATCATCACTGGTGAGACACGTCCCCGGCGTCGCGCACTGGCATCTCGCTCGGCAGTTCATCCGTGGTTGGTTTCATACCAACCGTCATAAGTTATGACACTTCCGCCCATTGACGGGTAGCAAGCGAGACGATGCGGTCTGGGGTTTCAATGAGATCGTTCCAGGCCGCGCAGCAGGCTTCGACGATGGCGTCGTAGGTTTCGTAGATACGGA
>JANPCA010000364.1:0-20782 GCA_031430715.1 Hyphomicrobiales bacterium
GGTGTCTCTGGTTGAACACGTCGGTATGCAACGCGCCAAGCAAAGAGGGCGGAAATCGCGCCGACGATTCCGCTCGTGAGCGCGATTATTCTTAGCGCCGTCGGATCGCAACCTGGTCTTTCAGCCGCGCAATCCCACAGCATCAAGGAGAGCATGACGCCCGCTGTCGTCAACCCACCTGCAACAGTCGCAATGATTGCCGAGCGCAATCCCAGTAAATGGAGTGCTAACCACACAGGGGCGGCCACACAAACAACATAGGGAATTTTTCCGAAGAGGATCGCCAATGGATACCACATGAGGAATTTATCGCCGAGGCTTTCCCCGGATATTTCAGGCCAGTGACGAGGGATGGCGCGCGCAAAAATCAGTAGTTCCGGAAACGACAGCAGAAGGATCAGCGAGAGAAGCCCTGCCAAAAATCGAATTGGCGTCGTCTGAAGTTGAATCGTTGCCGCCTTCATAATGTCCCGACCAGCGTGTCTGCCGTCAGGCCGCGTGATCCGTGGCGATTGGCGGCATCGCCGTGCAGCCAGACGGCGGCTGAGGCGGTGTGGAAACCATCCGGCCATTGCGCCAGAAGGCCGGTGATCATTCCTGCGAGCACGTCGCCCGATCCGGCTGTTGCAAGGCTCGGAGGGGCATTGGTGTTGATCTTGGCCATGCCGTCTGGCGATGTGATCACTGTGTCGGGACCTTTCAGGACGATCACCGCGCCGGAGCGTGCGGCGGCTTTTCGGGTACGTTCAAGTTTTGAATCCGATTGTTTCGTCAGGCCTTTGAATAATCTTATGAATTCGCCTTCGTGGGGTGTCATCACCACGGCGCGCCGGGGCTGCGCTGCGATGGCTCCGAACAATTCATGCGGATCAGGTTCGAACGATGTGAGAGCATCGGCATCGAGGACCACCGATGCGCCGCTGGCCAGTGCCGCATGCACTTTGGCGCGCGTCGCTTCGCCAATGCCGGCGGCGGGACCGATGCAGACGGCGTTCATCCGCTTATCCATGAGCAACACGGCGAGATCGGCGTCGGACAGCATGATGGCGGTGACCTGTGCCGCATGAACGGCCAGCGCTTCCGGGCTGCCGCTCAGCGTTACCAGCCCTGCCCCGCTCTTCGCCGCCGCCTGTGCGCTCAGCCGCGCGGCGCCCGTGGCGAGCGGGCCACCGGACACGATGACGGCATGGCCGCGGGTATATTTGTGGCCCGTCGCGGATGCGGCAGGTTGTTCGGGACGGCAATTGATCCAGGCACTTGGGGCGATGTCCTCAAGAACTGATTGAGGGATGCCGATATCGGCCACCACGGTCTCGCCGCAGAGTGCGCGCCCGGGCATCAGCACATGGCCCGGCTTTTTCCGGAAGAATGTCACCGTCACATCCGCTGGCGCACAGGCGCCGCGGACCAGGCCCGTCAAACCATCGAGCCCCGAGGGTACGTCGATGGCGACGACCGGACATCTGGCTTGCTCAATGAAGACGGCCAGCTCCGCCGGAAAGTCCTTCGAAAGCCCCGCCCCGAACAGGGCATCGACGATCAATCCAACCTCCTCCTGCCGAGGCGCGCGCCTCAGCGTGAGGGACACGGGTTCCACCTCGCCGTTCCATTTCGCCGCCATCGCCGCCGCATCGCCCTTGAGCTTGCCCACCTCGCCAAAGAGCGCCACACGCACCGGCCAGCCCCATTTTCGGAGATACCGCGCACAGACGAAGCCGTCGCCGCCGTTGTTGCCGGGGCCGCAAAGCACCAATGTCTGCCGTGCCCCGTAACGCCGGACAATTTCCTCGGCCACGGCGCGGCCGGCGTTCTCCATGAGCGTCAAGGACGGCACACCCGCCGCCACAGCGAGCCCGTCGGCGCGGTACATTTGAGCAGGTGTCAATAATTCGAACATGGTGCAAGCATAGGGTGATTGCTACGCCCATGCCAACCTCCCAGAGGATTTCGCCCATGACCACGGATGCATCCGCCGCCGTCAAGCATCTCGCCAAGCGCATTCTCGACATCGGTTACGAAGACCTCCCGGCGCGCGAGCGCCATGTGATCGAGCGCGTCGCCAACCGGCTGGCCGTGTCGCGCGACGTCAATGCCGATTACGAAAAAACCCGGAACCTGGGCGACCGGGTCGCCGACCGTATCGCATCCTTCGGCGGGTCATGGACCTTCATCGGCATCTTCACCGCGGCAATCGCAGTGTGGATCGCGGTGAACGGCGTCCTGCTGGCCAATTGGGGTGAACCTTTTGACCCTTACCCCTTCATTCTCCTCAACCTGTTCCTGTCGATGGTGGCGGCGATCCAGGCGCCGATCATCATGATGTCGCAAAACCGCCAATCGGCGAAGGACCGCTTGCAGGCCTCGCATGACTACGAAGTGAACCTCAAGGCCGAAATCGAAATCATGGCGCTGCACGAGAAGCTGGACGAATTGCGCAACAAGGATCTTGCGGAACTGATCAAATCCATGAAACACTAAACGCCATGCTCGAACTTCGCCCATCCTGCGAGAACTGCAACCGCGCCCTGCCCCCCGCCGCGGCGGATGCCATGATCTGTTCCTTCGAATGCACCTTCTGCGCAGGCTGCGTCACGGACGTCCTCGGCAATGTCTGCCCCAATTGCGGCGGCGGTTTCGAGCGGCGCCCGGTGCGCCCCGCCACGGACTGGAAAGGCGGCAATGACACGGCGCATTATCCGCCAAGTCCAACCGTCAAGCATCGCCCGGTCGACCGCGACGCGCACACCCTCTTCACCAGCGATGTGGCGCAGATCGATCCTTCGAAGCGCTGATCCGCTCAAGCCTGCGGCGGCAGGGCGGCGAAAGCCGGCAGCGCCGGATCGATGGTGTCCCAGGTGATGCGGCGCTTGTCGAAAAAGCGCATCTGCGGCGCCAGCGTCTCGGGATCATCGAGGCTGGCCACCGTGATGGCAATGACGCCGGGTGCGCTCTCTGGATTCCCAGTGATCCAACTGCCGCAGGTGGGGCAGAATCCCCGGTCCGCCATCATGCCGCTGTCGGCCTTGATCTTGTAATGAGTGAGCGCGCCAGTGATCTTGACGGCGCTTTCCGCATAAGCGGCAATGGTGGTGTGGCCAGCGCCCGCCGACTTGCGGCAGTGTTCGCAATGGCAATGGCCCACCACCATCGCCGCGCCGTGGATTTCATAACGCACCGCGCCACACAGGCAGCCACCCTTCAACACCGTATCAGCCATCGCCGTCCCTCTCTATCGTTAAACTATTTGGTTGAATGTAGCATGGCGCGATAGGCCACTCAAGCCAAAAATCCACCGTTCAGCGGATGACCACGACGTCGAGGCCCATCTCGAGGTCACGCCACGCCTTGTCGGCGGTCATGACCCTGGCGTCCTCCAACATCGCCAAGCCGAGGCAGGCGCGGTCGCCGATTGAGAGACCCAATGGCCGCGTCCGTTTGCGCATTTCGCCCACCGCGTAGGCCTGACCCTCGTCAAACACTGCAATCCTGACCGGCAAGTCCCTCAGCAATTCGCGGATGGCATTTTCGCCAATTCCGCGATCCGCAAGTTTCGACGTGACCTCCGCGAGATTGACTGCGCTCATCAGCGCATCACCAATAACGTCCGCAACCGCTTCGCTGCCTGGTTCCGACCACAGGAGCGCCAGTACCGCAGACGCATCCACAACGACAGTCATGAACGGTTGCCTTCGAGCCGCCGCTCAGCAATCAACTCGTCAACGGCTGACCCCTGCCCTTGGTCCAGTTCACTGATCGCCAGCTGAATCCGGCGCAATGCCAGTTTTGGCGAGATAATACGCAATTCGCCGTCCTCAAGGCTTGCCTGAACTTTGCCGTCCTCACCGATCATCATTGCTGAACGGAACTCAAGCGGCACCAAAAGGCGGCCGTCACTCCCGATCACCAGTGCTGCCTTGCCCTTGGCGCCAGGCGCCCATGGCGCGCGGTCCGGGTTGCCGGCCACATGTTCCTTTCGCCAATGCGAATACTGGGTCGACGCGGTATTCGGGTTGCCGCCTTCGGCAGAATAGGCTTCGATCACCTCGGGGCGTCTTGCCATGCGGCCTTGTTTGCGGGTGATCTGGTCGGCAATGACCCAAACCCGTCCAGTCTTTGTTTGTGACCCCGGGCGAAAAGAAGAATGTTTTGCGATTGACATTTGTGCACTTCTTTCGAGTACCCCACCAATACGCCAGCATATTTTATTTTGTCAATTATTATTTTTATGTCATTTTGTACTATTTCTTATTGACTAATTTTTAGTCATTTTGCCTGTTTTTTGATCGGTTTCTATTGATTTTCTATTGTAAACATCGGATAACCCATTGATATATTTGGCTCGTCAAGTCTGGCACGCCACCTGCAATCCTTAACGGGCATTAACGTGAGGCAGTCAGCTGACATGAAAAAGATCGAAGCGATCATCAAGCCGTTCAAGCTCGATGAAGTGAAGGAAGCGCTTCAGGAGGTCGGCCTCCAGGGCATCACGGTCACCGAGGCCAAGGGTTTTGGGCGCCAGAAGGGTCACACCGAGCTCTACCGCGGGGCCGAATATGTCGTCGACTTCCTGCCGAAAGTGAAGATCGAGGTGGTGCTGGCCGACGAATTCGTCGAGCGCGCCATCGAGGCCATCCAGACCGCGGCGCGCACCGGACGCATCGGCGACGGCAAGATCTTCGTGTCCAACATCGAGCAAGCCATCCGCATCCGCACCGGCGAGTCCGGGCCGGACGCGCTCTAATCCAGCCATTCACCAAAGAGGAAAAACATGAGCAAACCACTCGACGTCGCCGGCGTCCTGAAGCTGATCACCGAGAAGGAGGTCAAGTTCGTCGACCTGCGCTTTACCGATCCGCGCGGCAAGATGCAGCATCTGACCATGGACATCAGCCAGATGGGCGAGGACGCCTGGGCCGATGGATTGATGTTCGACGGCTCCTCAATCGCCGGCTGGAAGGCCATCAACGAGTCCGACATGGTGCTGATGCCCGATGCCTCGACCGCTCACATGGACCCGTTCTATGCCCAGACCACGCTCGCGGTGTTCTGTGACATCCTGGATCCCGGCACCGGCGAAGGCTATGGGCGCGATCCGCGGATGATCGCCAAGCGCACCGAGGCTTACTT
This sequence comes from Hyphomicrobiales bacterium, assembly GCA_031430715.1. Classification (GTDB taxonomy): domain Bacteria; phylum Pseudomonadota; class Alphaproteobacteria; order Rhizobiales; family Aestuariivirgaceae; genus Aestuariivirga. The sequence goes on from JANPCA010000364.1 coordinate 5,128, forward strand.
GAAATCCACCGGCATCGGCGACACGGTCTTTGTCGGCCCGGAAGCCGAATTCTTCATCTTCGACGATGTCAAGTTCTCGACGTCCCCCTACAACACCGGCTTCAAGCTCGACTCGATCGAATTGCCCACCAACTCGGACCGCGACTACGAGACCGGCAACACCGGCCACCGGATGCGCACCAAGGGTGGCTATTTCCCGATGAACCCGATGGACTCGGCCCAGGACATGCGCTCCGAAATGCTCTCGGTGATGGGCGAGATGGGCCTGTCGATCGAAAAGCATCACCATGAGGTGGCGTCTGCCCAGCACGAACTCGGCACCAAGTTCCAGCCCTTGACCATGGCGGCCGATCACATGCAGATCTACAAGTATGTGATCCATAACGTGGCCCATGCCTATGGCAAGACCGCCACCTTCATGCCGAAGCCGGTGTTCGGCGACAATGGCTCGGGCATGCACTGCCACTTCTCGATCTGGAAGGACGGTAAGCCGATGATGGCCGGCAACCAGTATGCCGACCTCTCCGAGACCTGCCTCTATTTCATCGGTGGCGTCATCAAACATGCCAAGGCGCTGAATGCGTTTACCAATCCGTCGACCAATTCCTACAAGCGCCTGGTGCCGGGCTATGAGGCACCGGTGCTCTTGGCCTATTCCTCGCGCAACCGCTCGGCGTCGTGCCGCATTCCCTTCACGTCCAACCCCAAGGCCAAGCGCGTCGAAGTGCGCTTCCCCGATCCCACCGCCAATCCCTACCTGTGCTTCTCGGCGATCATCATGGCGGGGCTCGATGGCGTGGTGAACAAGATCCACCCGGGCCCGGCCATGGACAAGAACCTCTACGACCTGCCACCGGCGGAGTTGGCCCAGGTGCCCACCGTGTGCGGCAGCTTGCAGGAAGCCATCGACTCGCTCAACGCCGACCACGAGTTCCTCTTGAAGGGCGGCGTGTTCTCCAAGGACCAGATCGAAAGCTACCTCGAACTGAAGCAGTCCGAGCAGGACCGCTACCGGATGACGCCGCATCCGGTCGAGTTCGATATGTATTACAGCTGCTGAAGCACAGATATCTCCCTGGACTGGACCCCGGCGGCAACGCCGGGGTTTTCTTGTTTCAGGAAGAAGGGTCTATCATCAGACATGGACAGCGTGACACCCGCAACTCGAAGCAAGATCATGTCTCCCATGAAGTCCAAAGACACCGGACCCGAATTGGCAATCCGCCACGCACTTCATCGGCGCGGTTATCGCTACGCCCTACACTCTGCCGAGCTTCCTGGAAAGCCCGATCTCGCGTTCCGGTCACGGCGGAAAATCATCTTTGTGCATGGCTGCTTCTGGCACGGGCATCTTTGCAGGAAAGTGAAGTGGCCCCATTCGTCTGAACAGTTTTCCCGGTTTCTTGAGTGAAGTCCCTGCGTTTGGTTAAGCGGCAGCCGGGAGCTGCTGCGGGCTGAAGTAGGCTTGATCGGGGGTTCAGCCGTCAAGTGCCTGATGCGGTCTCTTGGTGTTGTAGAAGGTGAAGTAACGGCCCAGGCTGTCCCTGGCTTCGGCCACCGAGGCGTAGGCCCTGATATAGACCTCCTCGTATTTGACCGATCGCCACAGCCTCTCGGCAAAGACATTGTCGCTGCCTGAGCGCCCTTGCCATCCATCGCGATGGATATGCCGCGTTTCAGCAGCACGCCGGTGAAAGCGTCCGGGGTGAACTGGCTGCCCTGGCCGGTGTTGAAGATGTCTGGGGTCTGATATTTTTCCAGAGCCTCTTCGAGTGCTTCAACGCAGAAGGCTGTTTCCATGGTGATCGACACCCGCCAAGCCAGAACCCGTCTGGTGAACCAGTCAATCACCGCGGCCAGATAGACAAAACCCTTGGCCATGGTGATGTAGCTGATGTCCATGGCCCAGACCTGGTTGGCTTGCGTGACCTTCATTTGGCGCAGGAGATACGGATAGATCTTGTGGCCAGGCCCGGGCTTTGAGGTTCTGGGCCTGCGGTACAAGGCCTCAATCCCCATCTTCTTCATCAGCCTCGCCGTGTGCTTGCGGCCGATCTCGAAGCCGTCCTGCTTCAAGAGTCCCTGCATCATCCGCGACCCCGCAAAGGGATAGTCCATGTGCAGCTCATCGATCCGCCGCATCAGCTTCAGATCACGTTCGGGGGCAGGCCGGGGCAGATAGTAGACGCTGCCCCGGCTGATGTTCAGAACCTTGGCCTGTGCCGCGCTTGCGGGCGAGGCCCATGCGACATGCCTGAAGAGCGGCTATATCGAACGCGTGACGAATTTCGCAACGGCCGTGGCGGGCCAATCGAATACCGTCATCTACATGCGCACCAAATCCGACGATCCGTTCCGCTACTATGCGCAGACCACCGATCCGGCAATTGCCGCCGCCGCCAATTCGAATGTCGGCGGCATGCGGATCGACATGCGCGGTGACGCGGCAACTTGTCCGACCGGGCAGCTGCGTTTCATGGGCATCGCCGAGGCCCTGTGGATCAACCCCTGACCGGGTTCACCGCTCCCTGGACTTGCCAAGGCTGCCGGCGGCGACCGCGATCAGGATGATGGCGCCGATCAGCATTTCGCGGACATAGCTGTCGACGTTCAATTGCGTCAGGCCATTGCCGAGGACGCCAAGGATCAGCACGCCGGCCAGCGTGAAGGTGACCCTCGGGTCGCCCTCCTCGCTCATGGTCATGCCGAGGAACACGGCGGCGATGGCATCGAGCATGAGGCCCGCACCTTGGGTCGGATTGGCGGAGGCCACCCGGCTCGCATACATGAGGCCCGCCACGGCTGCCCCCATGCCGGTGAACCCGAAGGCCAGGAACCGCAAGCGCTGCACCCGGACTCCCGCCAGACGCGCCGCCTCGCTGTTGCCGCCGATCGCATAGAGGCGGCGCCCATGGACGGTCTGTTCCAGCAGCAGCCACACGGCGCCGAACACCGCCGCCGCAACCAGCGTCAGATGGGGAATAGCCGGACCCCAGCCGCCAAGCGCCAGCCCGCCGCGCGCGAAGCCTGAGAAATCGGCCGGGATGGCATTGCCGAAAATGGTCTTGCCGCCGCATAGGAAAAAGGCGAGCCCGCCGTAAACCGTCATGGTGCCGAGCGTCGCCACGAAGGGCAGGATGCCGATATAGCTGACCAGCAGACCGTTGACGAGACCGCCCGCCAGCCCCGCCGCCAGGGCGGCGAGAACGCCAGCCAGGGTCGATCCCGTGGCCATGAAGGTGATGGCCGCGACGATCCCCGCCAGGCTCGCCATCGACCCAACGCTCAAGTCGAAATCGCCCATCGCCATCACCGCCGTCATGGTGAAGGCGACGACCGCCAGCATGCTCATCTGCTGGGAAATATTGAGCCAGTTGCGCGCCGTCATGAACGTGTCCGGCAGCAGGATCCAGAACAGCGCCACCACGGCCACGACGCCAAGCACTGTCCCATAGCGCCTAAGGCCGCGGCGCATCTGCAAGTCCCGCCTCGCCATAGAAGAGACCGAGGAGCTTCGGCTCGTCGATATCCCGCGCTTGCACGATGGAGACCATCCGGCCATCGCGCAGCACCGCGATGCGGTCGGAGAGGCCGATCAGCTCGGGAAGGTCCGAGGAGGCCAGGATGATGGCCGTGCCGGAGTGCGCCAGTTCGCGCAGCAGCGTGTGGATGTCGAACTTCGCGCCGACGTCGACGCCGCGCGTCGGCTCATCGAGGAGCAGCACGCTGGGCGAGCCCGCCACGGCCCGGGCAAACACCACCTTCTGCTGATTGCCGCCGCTCAGGCGCCAGACGCGCTGATGGAGCCCCGCCGCCTTGAGGCGCACGCGGCCCGTCACCTGCCCGGTCAACAGCCATTCGCGGCGCCGGTTGAGAAATCCGCCGAAGCGGCTGAGCCAGCCCAGATGCGGCAGCACGGTATTGTGGGTGATGTCATGGGTCAGCACCAGACCTTCAGCACGCCGTTCGCGCGGCACATAGGCAAGGCCCAGACGCCAGGCATCGGCGGGTTGGCGGATCCTGGCCTTGGTGCCGTCTATCGCGATGCTGCCGCGCCCGGCGTGGCCCATGAGCAGCTTCAGGAACTGGCTTTGCCCCGCCCCCGCCAGCCCGGCAAGCCCGAGGATTTCCCCTTTGCGCACCTCCAACGAAATGTCCCTGAGAAGGCCGCCGCTCACACCGCTTGCCGAGAGCGCAACAGCGCCGCTCAGCGGTTTGGCGCGCCGCACTTGAGTTTCCGAGACGCCGCGCCCGGTCATCAGTTCGATGACTTCGGCCCTGGAGGTGGCGCTCGTCCCCAGCCTGGCACAGACGCCGCCGTCGCGCAGTACCATGATGCGGTCCGAGATGCGCATCACCTCGTCCATGCGGTGCGAGACATAGATGATGCCCTGCCCCTTGGCCTTCAAAGCCGCGATGATGGCGAACAGCCGCTCGGACTCAGGCCCCGTCAAGGCGGCGGTGGGCTCGTCCATGATGAAGACCCGCGGCGGGTTGGCGCCCTCGTCGAGGAACGTGGCGGCGATCTTGACCAGCATCCGGTTGCCTATCGATAGCCGCGCCATGGTCTGGCGGGTGTCGATATCGCCAAGCCCCAGCATGTCGAGTGCCTTGCGGGCCTGACTGTGAAGGCCGGGCCAGTCGACGAAGGCGCCGAGCCGCGTTGGGTATCGCCGGCCGAGGAAGACATTCTCGGCCACGCTGAGCGATGGCACGATGTTGAGTTCCTGGTGGATAAAGCGCAGACCCAGGGCATGGGCCTCTTCCGGGCTGGCGATGGTCACCGGACGGCCCTCGATGCCGATCCCGCCGGCATCGGGGACAACAGCACCCGCGAGCACCTTGATCAGCGTGCTCTTGCCCGCCCCGTTCTCGCCCATGAGGGCCAGAACCTCGCCCGCCGGAAGTGCCAGCGAGACGTCCTTCAAAGCGGGCACACCGCCATAGGACTTGTTCAGGCCTGTGACGGACAGCAGGGTCACGGCGCGTCCGATGTCACTCGCTGACGTTGGCCGCCGTGATCAGCCTGGTCGGCACGTAGATCACGCTCTGCTTGATCCTTTCACCGGCCAGATGGCGCTTCACGGCGTCCGCCGTGGCCTGGCCGATGCCCTTGAAATCCTGGGCCATGGAGGCTTCGAAATTGCCGCCCTTGGCGATCGCCTCGCGGGCTTGGGGGTTGGCGTCGATGCCGGTGATGACGATGCCCTCGCCGCCACGCCCCGCCGCTTCGATGGCCTGAAGTGCGCCCAGTGCTGGCTGATCCCAGGCCGCCCAGACGGCTGAGATCGCGCCCTTATCCGGATTGGCGGCGAGGATCGCCTCCATCTTGGCGCGGCTGTCGGCGATGCCGCCGTCGGCCACATCGGGCGTCACCCGGTCGAGCACCTTGATATCGGGATTGTTCTTGAAGATGGCATCGGCAATGACGCCGCGTGCCTGCACCGGCGGGAAGGCGTCGAACACAAACATCACCACAGTGCCCTTGCCGTTGATGCGGTTGGCGACATAGGCAGCGGTGTCGGCGGCCATGGAGTACCCGTTGCTGGTGACATTGGTGACCAGCAGCGGATTGGCGCCGGCATCCATGCCGAACACCGGAACGCCCGCCGACTTGGCGGTCTCGAGGCCAGCCGCCACCTGGCCCGGATCGACGTTGATGACGATGGCATCGACCTTCTGGTTCGAGGCATCCTCAAGACGGCTGATGACGGCGGCGACATCGCCCTTGGTGTCGATGACATTGACCTCCCAGCCGTTGGTTTTGGCCGCTTCCTGGAAGGCCTCGACATAGAACTGCGTGCCCGGCTGGGCGAGATAGGGCGTGATGACGGCGATTTTGCCCGCCGCCCAAGCCGGCGTTCCGGCGAGAAGCAGTGCCGCCATGCCAGCCAGCGTGGCAAGGCTCCGCCTGTTGATAAGATTGCCTGTCATCCCGTCCTCCCGATGGTTTTCGAATTATTGTGGTGAAGGGCTTAGCATGGCTGTCCAATCCCATTCAATCTTGCAAAGGCCTTGCGCCCGCGGGCATAAGACGGCATGGACGGTCCCCTTCTCATCGGCGTCGATGTCGGCACCACGTCGGTCAAGGGCGCGTTGATCGACAGTCATGGGCAGACGCTCAAGACCTATGGTGCCCCTTACCCAACGGCGCGGCCGCAACCCGGCCATGCCGAGCAGGACCCGCGCCACTGGACGCGCCACGTCCTGGCCTGCCTCGCCCATCTGACCGATGGCATCGCCAGCGCGGCCATTGCCGGAGTGGGCCTCTGTTCGCAGGTCAACACCCATGTCTTCACCGATGCCAATGGCGAAGCGCTGCTGCCCGCCATCCTGTGGCAGGACGGCCGCTGTGCCGTTGAGGCAGCGGGCCTCGATCGGCAGGTTGCACCAGAAGACCGCATGGCCTGGTGGGGTGCACCACTGCCCATCGATGCCAGCCATGTGCTGAGCCGCATGGCATGGGTCAGGCGCTATCATCCCGGCATTTGGTCAAGCATCCGATGGGTCATGGCGCCCAAGGACTATTGCATCCTGCACCTGACGGGCGAGGCCACCAGCGATCCCCTGACATCCTTCGGCATCGCCGATCAATCGCTGGCCCTCATTCCGCAACTCCTGTCACTGGTCGATGGTGCCCGGGAGAGGCTGCCACCGCTCAAGGGCATCACCGAGCAAGCCGGCGTCATCCGCAACGGCCTGCCCGGCGCGGGATTGAAATTGGTGACGGGAACCATGGATGCCTGGGCCGGGCTTCTGGGGGCGGGTGTAGCAGCCGAGGGAGACGCCGGATACCTGAGCGGCACCAGCGAGGTGGCGGGCATCATATCGCAGCGCAAAGTGCCAACGCCCGGCGTCATCGCCTTTCCCGAATGCGAGGGCATTCTGCTCCATGCCGGCCCCACGCAATCGGGCGGCGCCTCGGTGGCCTGGATTGCAAATCTGTTGGCCAAGTCCGCCGAAGAGATATCGGCCTTGGCCGCAACCAGCGACTTCTCGCGGCCCGCCCCGACTTTCCTGCCGCATCTCGAAGGCGAACGGGCACCCTTGTGGGACATTGCCGCGCGCGCTTCGTTCTCGGGGCTGGACGCCGGCGTGAGTGCCCCCGAACTGGCCCGTGCCGTGCTGGAGGGTGTCGCCTTTTCGGTGCGCCTGCTGCTGGACAGTCTCGAGCATTCGGCGGCGCGAACCGTTGCAAGCCTGCGGCATGCCGGCGGCGGCGCCCGCTCCGATCACTGGTGCCAGATCCGCGCCGACATCCTGGGCCGGACCCTTGAACGTTGCGCCTATGGCGATGCCGGTGTTCTGGGTGCCGCCATGCTGGCGGGGGTGGGCCTGGGGCTGTTCGGTTCGCTCCCCGGGGCGGCGTCGGCGCTGGTCGGAACCGGCCGCATCTTCGAGCCTGACGCCAGCCGCCGGGCCATGTATGATGATGGCTTTGCGCGCTACATGGACCTCTACGGCAGGCTCAAGGGTTTCGGCGGCGCAAAACCAGATTGAAGCCCTTGGCCCGTATTCGATGGGTAAATCAAAAGGCGGCATTCCCAGGCTCGATTTCGACCGCTGGCGGCACAGCTTTGGCGAATCGCCGAAGCCATTTGTCCCGGTCTTGCCAATGACGCCAGCTTGCTCAATACTCGGTCTTAACAGGCCGGTCATCCGGTGGATGCCGGATGAGTTCGTTGGCGGGTGGGGATATTGCTATGCTGATCCTGCGAAAAGGCGACCATGGGCCTAAAGTGTCGGATCTGCAAAGGGCCTTGAATGCATTGCCGTCAAAAATGCAGCGGCTAATTGTCGATGGTTCTTTCGGAACCAACACGTTTAATCGGGTTTGTGAGTTCCAGCGGCTTAATAAATTGACCGCGGATGGAGTTGTTGGCCCTCTCACTTCCGCGCGGCTGGAACAATTTATCGTAAATCCAGAATTTCTACAACAATTTATGTTTGATCTGATCGACAAGGTGGCAATTGATCTTGCAGCGCATGACCGGGTGACATTCACCGGACAGGCTAGAGTGCTCGTTAGAAAGTTCGCCGGTACCGACGTTGTAATCGGAAGTGGGGGTCAGCCAAATCAGTCAGTAGGAAACGCCGGTGTTTTGGTGGGCGGGGCTGCCTTCTTGCTGTTACTCATATTCATGCTCATGATGATCATGCAGATGGAGAATTCCAAGCACCCCGCGACCCGCCAACGGGCAACCTATTGGCGCGGACGTTACGGCTGGATGCAAAGCAAAGCCGGTGAAGCCGGTGCATTGTCTACCGCTTACGAAGAAAATAAGAGAATGGCGATAGAGATGCACAATACTGCTGCGGAAAATTTCAAAAAATGCCAAGACCTCAATAAGAATCTCGGCCCCAAAAGTGATTGCTGGAAAGCACTGGAAAAACTCAAGGAAGCTCTTGATGGTCTGGTTTCCACGTTGCGAAAGAGGCCAGGAGGAATCGACGGATACACTGCGGAGGATTTGGTCAAGGGTATCGGCCGCGCTATGATGACACTCATCAAGGCGTTGAATGATACCGCGGATAGGTGTCCCAATTGCCACTTCTTGCGTCCCTAGAATATCCGCTCGAAATTCACGCGATCCCGCTGTCGTTGGCGCCAGTGACCTTGAAGGCGGTGCCGCGTCAGCGATGTTCTTGGGCCAACACAAAAGCGCGCATGGTCATGCCGGCATCGGCCGCAAGCCGTGCGAGTTCTTTGCACAGGGACTTCCGCAGATTCAAGGAAAGTTGAATCACCGGCTCACCTGGCGTTTCCCGGCTTAGGAGAGTGGCAGGGCCTTCTCGACCAGCCGCGCCCAGAAGGCGGGGCCTTTCACCAGAAGCGCGTCGTTGAAATTATAGCCCGGGTCATGGAGCATGGGGCCCGGCCCCGCCCCCAATCCGAAATAGCAGGACGGCACCACCTCCTGCATATAGGCGAAATCCTCTGAGAACATGAAAGGCCCGCGCATATCGATGTTCGCTGGCTCTTGCCCCATCTCGATGGCGACTTGCCGCACCATTGCGGCTTCCGCCAACGTATTGGCCCCGGCCGGATAGCTCCAGCTGCCGTCGCCGATCTTGGCCTCGCCCTCGCAGCCGTAGGATTTGGCGTGGAACCTGGTCATGTCGGCGATACGCTGCAGGATCATCTCGCGCACCGGCTTCGTGGTGGTGCGCAACCCCACCAGCAGCTTCACCTCTTCCGGGATGACGGTGGCCATCGAGCCGCCATTGAATGAGCCGATGGTGATGACGGCGGGATCATGCGGATCGAGATTGCGCGAGACGATGGTCTGCAGCGCCATCACCAGGCTGGAGGCTGCGACGATGGGATCGACCGCCTTGTGCGGCACGGCACCGTGGCCGCCCACACCCCTGATGGTAATGCCGACGATGTCGACGGCGGCGGTGATCGCTCCCGGCCGCACCATGATCTGACCCAGCGACTCGCCCGGCAGGTTATGCAGCGCGAAGACGGCATCGCAGGGAAAGCGCTTGAACAGCCCATCCTCGATCATGCGGAAGGCGCCGCCCTCGTCTTCTTCCGAAGGCTGAAAGATCAGGTGCACGGTGCCGCTGAAATTCCGCGTTTCGGCCAGATAGCGCGCCAGGCCGAGCAGCATGGTGGTGTGGCCATCGTGGCCGCAGGCGTGCATCTTGCCGGGGATTTTCGAGGCATAGGGAAGATTCGTCGTCTCGTGAATGGGCAACGCGTCCATGTCGGCGCGGATGCCGATGGCCCGCGCGCTTGCGCCATTCGTCAGTGTACCGACGACCCCGGTCTTGGCGATGCCGGTTGCGACCTTGAAGCCGAGGCGGGCCAGTTCCTTCGCCACGATGCCAGCGGTGCGCACTTCCTCGAACAGCATTTCGGGGTGCGCGTGGAGATCGTGGCGGATGGCGGTGAGTTCCGCCCGGTGTTTGCCGAGAATGTCGTCGATCATCGCTTCTGCGGCACCATGCGTTCGATCCGGTTGAAGATCCACACGATCACGAAGGTCATGCACATGTAGATGAATGCCACCAGCAGCAGGGGTTCGTAAACGCGTAGCGTATCCTGGTTGATCTTGCCGCGCACCCCCATCAGGTCCATGACCGTGATGGTGGAGACGAGCGGCGTCGCCTTGAGCTGGGTGACTGTCTCGCCCGCCAGAGTCGGCAGCACGGTTCGCACGGCGCGCGGAAACCAGATGCGCCGCAACAGCGTGAAGCGCGGCATGCCGAAGGCCCGCGCCGCCTCGAGTTCGCCCTTGGGCACCGCCAGGAAAGCGCCGCGCATCACTTCGCCTTCATAGCCCGCATAACTGAGAGAGAGCGCCAGCACGGCATAATAGAAGCCCTCGCGCAGGATGGGCCACATAAAGCTCTGCCGTAAGCCTGGGATCATCGGGAAGAGCACGCCCAGCCCATAATACAGGAACCAGATTTGCACCAGCAGCGGCGTGCCGCGGATGAAGGTGCAAAAGGCCCTGGCCGGCCAGGCCAGCCACCAGGGTCCGGCCGCCTGGGCCAGTCCGATCGGCACCGCCAGGATGAAGCCGAAGAACATCGATAGGACCAGGATGACAAGAGTGATCCACAAACCGCTGATCAGTTGCGGAAAATAAACGGGAAACCAGCTCCAATCCATGGGCGGCCTCAGGCAGGCCTGGCCTGGCCGCGGCGCATGCGCCGCTCCAGGTAGGCGAAAAACTGGTTCGAGGTCATCGAGATTGCCAAGTAGACGAGCGCCGCAATGCCATAGAATACAAGCAGATAGAGTGGGTTTCCTTGAATGTACTTGACAAAGACTCCGGCCTGTTTGGTGGCTTGAGACAACTCGGTAAAGCCGACAATGGAGATCAGCGCACTGTCCTTGGTGGCGTTGAGAAAAAGATTGGCAAGCCCCGGAATGGCAAACGGCAACATGGCCGGCAACGTGATGCGGCGGAATCGCAAGACAGGCGACATGCCATAGGCCTTGGCGGCTTCGATCTGGCCCAAGGGAATGGCCTGGATGGCGGCACGAATGACTTCGGTCTGATAGGCTCCCTGGACGATGCCGAGCACCACAATGGCGGCCAAAAGCCCGTTGATCTGCACGCCGGTGACGCCGATCATGCCCAGGATGGCGATCAAGGCCGCATTGCCGGAATAGTAGAGGAGGATGATGAGCACCAGTTCCGGTATGGCGCGGAACACCGTGGTGTAGATGTCGAGAATGCCGCGTGTGACGCGGCTGCCCGTTAGTTTACCGACGGCGCCGCCAAGGCCGATCAGGAACCCCACCAAATAGGCAAGGACCGAGATCTGCACCGTCATCAGGGCGCTGCGCGCGATTTCGTCGCCATAGCCCTGGTCGCCGAACGACAGGATGGTGAAAATCGTCACCGTGGCAGCAAGCGGCATGTCGCCTCCTCAAGGAATCGCGCCGTCCCGCGAAACCGGACGGCACGGAATCCAGCCCGCTATGGTGTGATGATAACACCATTGAGGTCCGGGTATTTTCCGGTGATGCCCTTGAACGTGCCCGCGGCCGCGACGGCGGCGATTGCCGCGTTCACCCGTTCGAGAAGCGCTGTATCCTCCTGGCGCAGGCCGACGCCGACGCCGCCCCCGAGGATTTCCGCATCTTCCGGCACCATGCCTTTCATTTCGCAGCACGATGATCCCTGGTCCGTCTTGAGGAAAGCATCGAGAGCGGCGGCATCGGCCTGGGCGTAGTCGAGGCGGCCGGCGGCCAAGTCCTGGTTGGCTTCGTCCTGTGTCTGATAGGTCTTGATCGTGGCGCCCGCCGGAGCGAAATATTTGTCGACATACTTCTGGTGAACCGTCGACGCCTGCACGCCGACGGTCTTGCCCGACAGATGGGCGGGCGTGATGTCCTTGTCGCCGTCCTTGTTGCCGATCAGCGCGGTGGGCGTATCATAGTAGAAGTTCGAGAAATTGATCGATTTCTTGCGCTCGTTTGTGATGGTCATCGAGGCGACGATCATGTCGATCTGCTTGCCGTTGAGGGCCGGAATGATGCCCTCCCAGGCGGTCGGTGTCACCTCGCATTTTTCCTTGAGCTCGGCGCAGAGCGCATCCATGAATTCGATTTCCCAGCCGACCCATTTGCCGGATGGATCGGGCGACGCGAAGGGCGGATAGGGTCCAGCGTCGACGCCGATCTTGAGGTCGGCCATGGCCGGCCCGCCCGAGGCCATCAGGGCCACGGCGGCTGCGGCGAATACGAAACGGCGGTTGAACTTCATTTACGTCTCCCTGGTTTGGCGGCACCGTTCTGGTGTCCGCGATTGCCGAAGCTAATCATATTCATGGGGTTCCGCCAACTCAGGAGTGCAGCCCCGAAACAAACTGGCGGCAGCGCTCGCTCTTGGGCGCCCCGAACACCTGGGCCGGGGGGCCTTCCTCCTCGATCATGCCCTTGTAGAGATAAATGACATGGCTCGACACATCGCGGGCGAATTTCATTTCGTGGGTGACGAGGATCATGGTGCGGCCCTCCTCCGCCAGGTCGCGGATGACCTTCAGAACCTCGCCCACCAGTTCCGGATCGAGCGCCGAAGTCGGCTCGTCGAACAGCATCACCTTGGGGTCCATGCACAGGGCCCGCGCGATTGCCGCGCGCTGCTGCTGGCCGCCCGACAGGAAGGCCGGATACTGGTCGCGCTTCTCGTAGAGGCCGACCTTGTGCAGCAGGGCCTCGCCGCGCGCCAGGGCTTCGGCCTTGGGCAGGCCCAGCACATGCACGGGGGCCTCGATGACATTCTGCATCACCGTCATGTGCTGCCAGAGATTGAAGCTCTGGAACACCATGCCGAGCCGGGTGCGGATGCGCTCCAGCTGCTTGCGGTCGGTGGGGTGGAGATTGCCATCGCGGGCGGGGGCCAGCGCCACCTGTTCGCCGGTCACCTCGATCCGCCCGGCGCTCGGCATTTCGAGAAAATTGATGCAGCGCAGGAAGGTGCTCTTGCCCGAACCCGAGGCGCCGATCATCGACACCACATCGCCTTGGCGCGCCTCGAGCGATACGCCCTTCAGGACTTCCAGTTCGCCGAAGCGCTTGTGAAGATCATCGACCCGGACCGCCACCGGACGATCGGCACTCGCAACCCTTGCAGCTACCGCCATGCCGTCTCTCCCCGATGGGCCATCGCCCTTGTCATGGCGGGGAGCTTAGCAAGAAAACCAGCAGTTGCAATCCGTCAGTCCGCCTTGGCCTTGCGTTTCTTCTTGGGCGCGGGCTTCACCTCATCCTTGGCCTTGGCGGCGGGCTTGGCCCTGGCGCGGGGTAGCGCCTTGCGCTCCGCAGGCTTGGGCAGGGCCTGTTCCTCGTCACGGCTCAGATAGTTGAAGTCCAGTCCGTCGCCCTTGAGCAGAATGCGCACGGTGCCGCCCTTGCTGAGCTTGCCGAACAGCACTTCTTCCGCCAGCGGCTTCTTGATCTGGTCCTGGATGAGGCGGGAGAGCGGCCTCGCGCCCATCTGCGGGTCGTAACCCTTGGTTGCCAGCCAGTCGGCGGCTTCGGTTGAAAGTTCGATGTTGATCTGGCGCTCCGAAAGCTGGGCCTCGAGCTGCAGCACGAATTTCTCGACGACCTTGCGCACGACTTCCGGTGGCAGGTGGTCGAAGGCGATGGTGGCATCGAGCCGGTTGCGGAATTCCGGCGTGAACAGCCGCTTAATGGCCTCCTGGTCGTCGCCCTCGCGTTTGTTGGTGGTGAAGCCGATCGATTCGCGCGCCATGTCCTGGGCGCCGGCATTGGTGGTCATGATCAGGATCACATTGCGGAAATCGACCGCCTTGCCATTGTGATCGGTGAGCTTGCCGTGGTCCATCACCTGCAAGAGAATGTTGTAAATGTCGGGATGGGCCTTCTCGATCTCATCGAGCAGCAGCACCGTGTAGGGATGCTGGTCGATGCCGTCGGTGAGCAAGCCGCCCTGATCGAAGCCGACATATCCCGGAGGCGCGCCCAACAGCCGCGACACCGAATGGCGCTCCATATATTCCGACATGTCGAAGCGCAGCATATTGACGCCCAGCACTTCCGCCAGGCGCTTGGCGACCTCGGTCTTGCCGACACCGGTCGGGCCTGAGAACAGATAGCAGCCAATGGGTTTTTCCGGCTCGCGCAGGCCGGCGCGCGCAAGCTTGATGGAGGAGGCCAATTCGTCGATGGCCTTGTCCTGGCCGAACACCAGACGCTTCAGATCGGTCTCAAGATTCTTCAGAACCGTGGCATCGTCCTTCGACACCGTCTTGGCCGGAATGCGCGCCATGGTGGCGATGGTGGCCTCGATCTCGGAGACGCCGATGACCTTGAGGCGCTTGGCCTCGGCCACCAGCATCTGCGAGGCCCCCGTCTCATCGATCACATCGATGGCCTTGTCCGGCAGTTTGCGGTCGCTCATGTAGCGCGCCGAAAGCTGCACCGCCGTCTCGATAGCATCGTCGGTGTAGCGAACCTTGTGGAATTCCTCGTAATAGGGCTTGAGGCCTTTCAGGATGGCAATCGCATCGGGGATCGAGGGCTCGTTGACATCGATCTTCTGGAAGCGCCGCACCAGGGCCCGGTCCTTCTCGAAATGCTGGCGGTATTCCTTGTAGGTGGTCGAGCCGATACAGCGCAGCGCGCCATTGGCAAGTGCCGGCTTCAGGAGGTTCGAGGCATCCATGGAACCGCCGGACGTAGCTCCAGCGCCTATAACCGTATGAATCTCGTCGATGAACATGATGGAGCCCGGCCGCGACTCGATCTCCTTGACCACCGCCTTCAGGCGCTCCTCGAAGTCGCCGCGGTAGCGGGTGCCGGCCAGAAGGGCGCCCATGTCGAGTTGATAGACCACGCAGCCCTTCAACACATCGGGCACGTCGTTGTTGATGATCTTGCGCGCCAGGCCCTCGGCAATGGCGGTCTTGCCGACGCCCGGATCGCCCACGAACAGCGGATTGTTCTTCTGGCGGCGGCACAGGATCTGGATGGTGCGGTTGACCTCCTGCTCGCGCCCGATCAGCGGATCGATGCGGCCTTCAGCGGCCTTCTTGTTCAAGTTGATGCAATAGGCGTCGAGCGCATCGCCCTCGCCCTTCTTCTTGACCGTATCGCCGCGCTCTTCGTTGTTTTCGGAGCCGCTGCCCTGCTGGTCCTGATCGACACCGCGCACCGGGCGCGCTTCCGAAAGGCCGGAGCGCTTGGCGATGCCGTGTGAAATATAGTTGACCGCGTCATAGCGGGTCATGTCCTGCTCCTGCAGGAAGAAAGCGGCATGGCTCTCGCGTTCGGCGAAGATGGCCACCAGCACATTGGCGCCCGTCACCTCCTCGCGGCCAGATGACTGGACATGAATGACGGCGCGCTGGATGACGCGCTGGAAGCCGGCGGTCGGTTTCGAATCCTCGCGCTCGGCGGCCAGCATCTGGCCAAGCTCGTTGTCGATGTAATTGGTGAGATTGCGCCGCAGCACCTCGAGGTCGACGTTGCAGGCCTTCATCACCGCGGCGGCGTCCTTGTCGTCGAGCAGCGACAGCAGCAGATGCTCAAGCGTCGCATATTCGTGGCGGCGGTCGTTGGCCAGGGCAAGGGCGCGATGGAGGGCCTTTTCGAGACTGCGGGAGAATGTCGGCATGGCCTATTCCTTTTCCATCGTGCATTGCAGCGGGTGCTGGTGGTTAC
>JANPCA010000365.1:0-4018 GCA_031430715.1 Hyphomicrobiales bacterium
CATTATGGCAGGATAAGGCCATGGCGATCAACCGCACGCCTTCATTCAAGTGACTTGCGGGATTGCCAGCGAGCCTTCAAACTGCGGCCGGGAATGCTAAACGGCAGCCAACAAGGAGAACAGGCAATGTCCATCAAGGCAATCTACACGGCGCACGGAACTTCGGTGGGGGGCCGCGGCGGCGGCACCGCCAAGACGGCCGACGGAACACTCGACCTGAAGATCGACAGCCCCCCGGAAATGGGCGGCAAGGGCGAAGGCGTGAACCCGGAACAGCTCTTCGCCGTGGGCTACTCGAGCTGTTACCTCGGCGCCATGAAATTCGTGGCCGGCAAGATGAGCCCGCCGGTGCGGATCGCTCCTGAATCCTCCACGACAGCCCATGTCAGCTTCGGCCCCCGTGACGACGGCGAGGGCTTCGGCCTCGAAGTGGTGATGGACGTGAACCTGCCCGGCCTCGACAAGGCCATAGCCCAGGACATCGCCACCAAGGCCCATGTCGTGTGCCCCTATTCCCACGCCACCAGGGGCAACATCAAAGTGACGACCAACGTCCTCTGACGCGCATGATCTCGCACCGGTACCGCTGCATCTTCGTCCATATCCCGAAGACCGGCGGTACCAGCATGGAGGACGTCATCTGGCCCGGGCCGCGAGCGGAAAGCGAATTGTGGATGGGCTTCGTCAAGCCCTTCCACAACAAGTATCAAACCGGCGGGCTGCAGCACCTCAAGGCCCGACAGATCCGCGCGGAAGTGGGCTGGGAGATATTCCAGAGCTACTTCAAGTTCACAATTGTCCGGAACCCGTGGGACAAGGCGGTCTCGCAATGGTGCTATCTCAGCCAGCGCCCCGACCTCCAGGCCTATCTTGGGCTCTCCGCCGATGCGCCGCTCGCAGAATATCTCGAAGCCGCCGCGCTGAGCGACCATGTGCAGGTGATGCCCCAGGTGGATTTCATACGCGATGACAAGGACCAGCTGTTGGTCGACATGATCGGGCGCTTCGAGACGCTTGGCCAAGACGCGCAAATCATATTCCAGAAGCTGGGACTGGAAGATGCGGCCCTGCCCCACACCACCAGGTCCAGCCGCCGCCCGGACTATCGCCCCTACTACGATGACGGCACGCGCCAGCGCGTCGGCGATCTCTACGCCCGCGACATCGCCGCCTTCGGCTATGAATTCTGAAATCGGCAAGAGGACAAGGCAGCCCATGGCCCTGAACGGACGTAAAGTGATGACCTTCGACGTCGTCGGCACGCTGATCGATTTCGAAACCGGCTTGCTCGGCTACATTCGGGACAAGGCAAAGCAAAGCGGCGCGGCGGTTTCGGATCAGGCCATCCTCGAAGCCTATGCCGTGGCCGAGAATCATCAGCACCACGAAACGCCGCGGCTCCCCTTCCCGTCGATGCTGGCGCCCATGTACCGCGAGATGGCGGGAAAGCTCGGTCTTCCCGCCTCGGCCGATGACGCCGAAGGCTTCCGCCTGTCGATCCCGCGCTGGCCGGCCTTCGCCGATTCGGTTGCCGCGCTCAAACGCTTGCGGAAGCGTTTCCGGCTGGTCGCCATGACCAATTCCGACAATTGGGCGCTGGCACATTTCGCGGCCACCCTCGAACTCCCCTTCGACGACATGGTGACCGCCGAAATGGTCGGCTGGAACAAACCCGACCCCCAGGTCTTCGCCTTTGTGCGCGGGCGTCTCTCCATGGACGGCTACGGCTTCGACGACATCCTGCACGTGGCGCAAAGCCAGTATCACGATATCGCCGTGGCCAAGCGCCTGGGTTACCACACCTGCTGGATCGAACGGAGGAAGGGCAGGGAGGGCGCTGGGGCGACGCCGGCGACGGGCGAGATCGTCATCCCCGATTACCACTTCGGAAGTCTGATGGAACTGGCGGATGCGGTGGACGCGGGGAAGTAGAGCAGTATTCATGACACCCGGTATCAACGAGACCTCCTCTCCCTTGGGAGAGGAAGGGGCCCAAGCGAAGCTTGGGAAGGTGAGGGAACTTGCGTTGACGGTTGCAGCAGGGTTCCCTCATCCTCCCACGCCTTGCGGCGCGGGCCCCTCCTTCTCCCGAAGGAGAAGGGAAAGTACGTCATCCTGTCAGCGCCTTCTGCAACACCGTTTCTCGTAATAGAGAAAAAGATAACGCAATTCGGACACATGGAGTATTATGACCAATCAAGTTGCGGCAGTATTCATAACTAAGATAGAAGTCGCGAGACGACAATTGAACGCCGCGATCAGAATGCACTTTATGAATATGGATGAATTGGCCGTGCATACGGTAGCAGGTGCTGTGTTAAACCTTGCAAAAGACCTGGCCGATAAACGTGGGATCAAGAGCGCTGAATCTGCTAACAAATTGGGCTTTTTTGAATTTCTCCGCGATCTCGCTTTGGATAAACTACCCGAGCGCACCAAGAACCTTGCTTGGGTAAAGAAATTGGCATCAGAATTGACTCAAGATCACCTGAACTTTCTCCGCAGTCCTAATGCGACCATAGAACAATTCCATGTTGCTGCACCGGACACCAAGAAGTTCTGGTCAGATACCAAAGCCTCATTCAACCAGCTCAAGCACGCTGACAGGAACCCAGGACCAATCAAAATCGATGAAATCAATAATCTGGAACTTTTATCCAAGTGCTTGGGCGTCTATTCCGATCTTGGTCTCGCATTTGACTACGAAATGCATGTTTTCACGCTCTACTCACATGCTTCACTGAGCCTACGCGATTTTCCATGGGACAAGAAGGAAGACGAAAAGACTGTCGAGGCACTTCGGGCAATGGATGACGCAATGCGTCGATCGGCTTGCTTGGCAATTATAGAGTCCATTGATTGAAAGTAGCCGGTTACAGTTAGCGAACTACCCCAGCATCCCCTTCACAATCGCGCCGGCCTTGGCCATGTCCATCTGGCCTGCGTACTTGGCTTTCAATTCCGCCATCACCTTGCCCATGTCCTTGACCGAGCCGGCCCCCACCGCCGAAATGACGCCCGCCACGACCACCTTGGCCTCGTCCTCCGAAAGCTGCTTTGGCATGTAGGACTGGATGATGCCGATCTCGCCGCGCTCGTTCTGGGCCAGTTCCGGCCTGCCGCCCTGCTCATAGGCCAAGGCCGATTCCTGGCGCTGCTTCACCATCTTGGCGAAGAGGTCGACCAATCCAGCATCGCTGGTGAGCGTCGAATCATGGCCATCGGTGCGGCTGTTGATGTCCTTGTCCTTGATGGCCGAGGTCATCAGGCGCAGCGCCGACAGGCGTTTCTTGTCGCCCGCCTTCATGGCGTCCTTGACGGCGGTCGAAATATCCTCGCGCAGACCCATGGCCGCACCTCCTGATTCATCCGGTGGAAAGCCCTCATCTAGGCGCGAACCCTTCCCACTGCAACCTTGACGGCTGGGGCCTCGTCGCCTAACCAGCCTCAGTTCCCAGGAGCCCGCCATGCCCGCAGTGAAGAAGCCCGCCAAGGCGAAGACACCCGCGCGCCCCCAGTTCGGCGACTGGGAGCCGCCACGCGTCACCGCCCTTCTGGTTCTGGCCGATGGCACGGTGATCGAGGGTTTTGGCGCGGGCGCCGAGGGCGAGGCGGCGGGCGAAGTCTGCTTCAACACCGCTATGACCGGCTATCAGGAAGTACTGACCGACCCTTCCTATGCCGGGCAGATCGTCACCTTCACCTTCCCCCATATCGGCAACGTGGGCACCAACGACGACGACATCGAGACGGTGAACCTCGCCGCTTCGGCGGGCGTCGCCGGGGTGATCGTCAAGGAACCTGTGACCGAGCCCGCCAATTACCGTTCTGGCCGCCATTTCGACAAGTGGTTGAAGGCCCGCGGCATCATCGGGCTGTTGGGCATCGACACCAGGGCGCTCACCGCCCGCATCCGCGAGCAGGGCATGCCCAATGGCGTCATCGCCCACCATTCGCGCGGCAAATTCGACGTGGCCAGGCTCAGGAAAATGGCTGCCGCCTGGCCGGGCCTGATCGG
>JANPCA010000366.1:0-5299 GCA_031430715.1 Hyphomicrobiales bacterium
ATGGCAAGAGAACCCAAAATCGGTGCGTTTCTGGACGATGATGAAAAGGCGCTTGTTACGGCCATCGAACAGAAAAAATACAAGGCCGGAACGAATTTCCTCACCTCCGATCATCTTGAACATTTTCAAGCCGCGGCGCGCGCGACCTTGAACGAAGAGCGCGCCCGGATATCATTGCGCCTGCCGAAATCGGATTTGGAGCGCTTGAAAGCCAAAGCGCTGCGCGAAGGCATACCGTATCAAATCCTGATTGGCTCAATCCTGCATAAAGCTGTTTCGGGATAGGAACCGAGCGGGGCGACGCCTTCCGGAAAATGCTGGGAAGGCCCAACCGCCGCGAGCAGCTGGAATTGGCGAGGAAAAGGCTGAGGCGGGAAAAGACGGTTGGGTTGATGTCAGCCCAATTCCTTAACCCAATAGCGAACCAGCTTGCCGCGCTCAGCGAGGAACCGTTCGCCAACGGGTGAGAATCCAAGAGTCCTATGGAACGCATCCGAGACGGGATTGGGAGGTTCGGCGTAAATTTCGCACACCAGCCTCTCGCGATTCTCCTTGAGCGTCTGCCGCTCCAGTTCTGAATAGAGCCGCCGCGCCAGGCCGCGCCCGCGCGCCGCCTCTGCAACCACCACGCGGTCGATGTAGATGAAGCGGGAGAACCGCGCACGGTGCCAAGCGAAATTCGGATTGTTGTAGGCGCAGTCCTCGGTGAAGGCGATGAGCAGCGCCATGCCCGAAGCTTCGGCCCACACATGTGACGCCGCGCCCACCAAGATCCGGAATGCCCCCTCGGATTGATAGGACATATCCTCCGCATACTGATTGTTCAGCGCCAGAAGACGCCCGAACAAATCCGCCGCGAAGGGCGGCTCTATGATCGCCGCGTCAGTTGACACCCAGCTTCTTCTGCAAACTCGAACTCGACGTGGTGTACTGGAACAGCAGCCGCTCGCCGGGGTTCTTGATGTGGAAGGCCTGCTGCGCCATCAGCGCCGCCTCGTGGAAGCCCGAGAGGATGAGCTTCAACTTGCCGGGATAGGTGTTGATGTCGCCGATGGCGAAAATGCCGGGCTCCGAGGTCTCGAACTTGGCGGTGTCGACCGGCAGCAGGTTCTCGTGCAGGTTCAGGCCCCAGTTGGCCACTGGCCCGAGCTTCATGGTGAGACCGAAGAAGGGCAGCATGGCGTTGGTGGCGACATCGAAGTACTGGCCGTCACTGCCCTTGACGGTGGCCGCCGCGAGCACGCCGTTCTCGCCCTTGAGGCCGGTCACCTGGCCGAGCTTGAAGGACATCTTGCCCGCCGCCGCCAGTTCGCGCATCTTCTTGACACTGTCGGGCGCCGCGCGGAAATCGTCGCGGCGATGGAGAAGCGTAAGCGACTTGGCCAGCGGCTGCAGGTTCAGCGTCCAGTCGAGTGCGGAGTCACCGCCGCCGACGATCAGGATGTCCTTGCCGCGCAAGTTCTCCATCTTCTTGACCGAATAGAACACCGACGTGTTCTCGTAAGCATCGATGCCGGGGATCGGCGGCTTCTTGGGCATGAACGAACCGCCGCCCGCCGCGATCACCACCACTTTGCAGTGGAACACCGTGCCGCCATCGGTCTCAAGTTCGAAGCTGCCATCGTCAAGCTTCTTGAGGCCGGTGACCATGTGATTGAAATGGAATTCGGCGTGGAATGGCTTGATCTGCTCCATCAGGCGATGCGTCAGTTCGGCGCCGGTGACGATGGGAAGTGCCGGGATGTCATAGATCGGCTTTTCCGGATAGAGTTCGGCGCATTGACCGCCCGGCCGGTCGAGGATGTCGATGACCTGGCATTTGATGTCGAGCAGGCCCAGTTCGAACACCGCGAACAGCCCGCAAGGGCCAGCCCCAATGATGACCGCATCGGTCGTGATCACGTCGGACATGGAAATCTCCGGGTTCGGTTAGAATTGTTTCTCGGGCACTTTGACGCGCAACCCGTCGAGCCCGTCGGACACCTTGATCTGGCAGGAGAGCCGGCTCGAATCTTGCACATCGAAAGCGAAATCCAGCATGTCTTCCTCCATGGCACTGCGCGCCCCCGTCTTGGGCAGCCATTCCGGTTCGACATAGACATGGCAGGTGGCGCAGGCGCAGGCCCCGCCGCAATCGGCATCGATGCCGGGAACCAGGTTCTTGACCGCCGTCTCCATGACCGACATGCCGGGAAGACCGTCGACCGTTTGCTCGGTTCCGTTATGTTGAATGAAGGTGATTTTCGCCATGCCGCCAATCCGCCAGGAGCCGTTGGTTTTTTCGAACGGGCTTCTAGGGGATCACGCGGCGAAACACAACTGCCAGGAGGGCATGGGTGCGCTCAGCCGTAGAGTTGCCGCATGGCATCCTGAAATTCGGCGGTGGCGCCGTGCAGTGCCCCCGTCAGTTGCATTCTGACGTTGACTTCATCACCGAAAACGAACTGTTCGAGTTGCGCGGCAATCCTTATCAGCCGCCTGGCGCCCACCGCCATGGCCGAACCCTTCAGCGTATGGGTGGCAAGCCGCCACTCCGCCGCCGATTTCGCCTCCTCGATCATGGCAATGGTGGCCGGCAATTGCATCAGGAACAGGCCGATGATCTCACGCTCCAGATCGGCACTGTTCATGGTATAGCGCGCCAGATGGGCCCGGTCGAACACCTCCGGCGCCACGCCGAGCCGGCTTTCCGTCCTGGGGGCTTGCATGGCCATGTGATGTATTTTCTCCGCCAACCGCGGCGCATTCTACGCGCTGCCACCTGAGCGGGTGGTAAAGCAAGATGCTGAAGCGGAGATTTCACGAGTCATTTCAAATCGATCCATAATTTTAACCAAAACTTAATTTAACGGCCCCGGAACGGAGCTTTCAGTTCAAGCGGGACTCCTGATCGGTTATGGTGAAGAATGCGGGTTCTCGCCTGAAGGGGGCCAATCCTTGTCCTGACGCCAGTGATGGCAAGGGGCGGATACTATCGGGCGGTAACGCGATGCGGCGAAAATACGCCGTGAATCTGTGAGTTTGGGTGCGGGATAGAGACAATGGCAAGCAACACGACCGAGACGCGGCGGACCGACAAGCGCAGCGCCGATGCCGATACGCAGCGCCCGCGCCTCACCCCCGAGGCTGCGCCGGTGCGCGGCCGCCCCGCCAATGAAAACGACCCCGGCACCGCCATGATGCTGGCGAGATTGCGCCGCAGGCCTTCCTTCGCGCCCTATGGTGCCGTCGCCATCCTGTTGACGGCACTTTGGGCGGGTGGCTGGTTCTTTGCCTTTTCCGCCACCGTCCTGCCCCAGGCGGGCGTCCCCCAGGCGCTCGCGGCCAGCCTTCAGGCCGTGGCCCTGCTCCTGGTTCCCGTCTGCGTTGTCTGGGCGACCTCCTTCTTCCTGTGGCGCGCCGCCGACCTGCGCCAGGTCTCGGAAGCTCTCTTCCAGTCGGCCATGCGCCTGATAAGGCCCCAGGACATCGCCACCGAGGGCCTGACCACCATCGCCCAGGCGGTGCGTTCCGAAGTCGACCTCCTGGTCGGCGGCGTCGAACATGCCGTGCAGCGGGCCGCCGTTCTGGAGGAGATCGTCCACAAGGAGATCGCCGCCATCGAACGCGCCTTCGGCGGCAATGAGGAACGCATCAGGAGCCTCGTCACCGGCATCGAGAACCAGCGCTCGGCCTTGCATCAGGCCACCCTGGTCATCAACAACGACGCCAACCCGCTGCTGACCAGGCTCGAATCGAACACCAAGAATCTCGACGGCATCATCGGCACCGCCCATGAAACGCTGGCCCGCCTCGAAACCGGCCTCCGCGACATGGCGGGCGGCCTGACCCGCACCATCGACGACGTCGCCGGCCGCGCCACCTCGGCTGGCCAGGAAATCGGCGTCCAGTCCTCCCAGATGGAACACGTCTCGGGCAACATGATCGCCCAACTCCGTGATTTCTCGCGCCTCCTCTCCGGCCAGATCGAGCAGCTGAACCAGACCGCCGCCGTGCTCAATGCCGACTCGATCGAGTTCGGCCGCTCGGCCCAGGGCATGGAAGCCAGCATGGCCCAGGTGGTGCGGAACAGCGTCGATCAGCTCGCCAATATCAACCAGGACATCGCCCGCACCATCGAGCGCGCCAGCGTCACCTCCGCCGACCAGATGAAGCAGCAGGCCGCCGACTTGGCCGAGATCATCCAGTCGACCAGCGGCAATCTCACCTATCATCTGAAATCGGCGGCCGAGGAAGTGGGCGCCGCCATGGACCGCTCGGGCCTCGACACGGCCCAGATGATCGAGCAGAGCCGCAATCTCGTGACGCAAGGCCTGCAGGGCGTGGCCACTGAATATATCGACCGCGTCGCCCAGTCGCGCAGCGAACTGGTGGGCTATCTCGACTCCACCGCCAACGGCATATCGGCCGCCATCGAACAGGCCACCGACGAAGTGGCGGGCCGCCTCAACGCGGCGGGCGCGCAATTCCTCGCCGGCATGGACCAGACCGCCAACACGCTCCTTTCCGATCTCGGCTCGATGAGCACGGGCTTGTCGGGCCGCGTCGAGGACACCACCTCGAAGCTGTTCGGCGAAATCGGCCAGCGCGCCGAGGCCATCATCACCAAGCTCGACGATTCGGCGGGCGGCGTCTTCGGGCGGCTTGACGAACAGGCCAGCCTCGTGACCTCACGCGTCGAGGACACCGCCAACCGCATTCTCTTCTCGATCGAGGACCGCACCAATTCCGCCACCTCGCGGGTCGGCGAGACGGCGGCCCAGGTGCTGGCGGCACTTGACCAGCAGAACCTCGATTCGGCGGCCCGCATCACCGACTCGGCAACCCGTGTGCAGATGGCCATCAGCGATGTCACCGGCATGCTGACCGGCAGGCTCGATCACAGTTCCAATTCCCTCATCGATCACGTCGAAGGAGCCGTTGCCACCGCCCTCAGCCGTTTCGAGCAGACCGCCAACGAATTGCGCAGCCTGATCGGCGACAGCAGTTCGGATGTCATGCTGCAGCTCGACCAGCGTTCCCGCGACGTGCTGGTGCAGATGGAACAATCGGTAGCCCTTGCCAACGGTAAACTGGGCGAGACCACGCAACTGTTCCGCGGCATCATCAGCCAGACCACCGACCAGCTCGAAGACCGCCTCGGCGGCTCCTCCGACAGCCTCAACACCATCATGACGGCCGCCGTCAATTCCGCCACCCAGCGTCTGGAGGAGGCTTCGGGCATTTTCCACGCCCTGGTGGAACAGACCGCGGCCAGCGTCGACGGCCGCATCGTCAGCTCGTCGGAACTCCTGCAGAA
>JANPCA010000367.1:0-3033 GCA_031430715.1 Hyphomicrobiales bacterium
ATGCGCATGGGTGTGGTACCAGTAGGTGCCACCGCGGTTGCGCACCGTGAAGTCGTAGTCGAAGCGCGCGCCCGGCGCAATCGTGCTGGCCGGATGGCCGTCCATGTTGGCGGTGGTGTGCAGGCCGGGCCAGTGGATGATGGTCGGCTGCGCCAGCGCGTTATCGAGGCTGGCGGTGAAGCGCGCACCGCTCTCGATGCGCAGGATCGGGTTCTGGTAGGCCTGTCCCGCCTGTTCGGTCTGGTAGAGCAGGAACGGCGACTCGCGCCCGGGCAGCAGCGCAAAGCTCGCCGCGGTGGCGCGGATCTTCAGCGGCCCGGTGACGTCGAGCACCCCTAACGGCCCGCTGACCCCCGGGACGAAGAGCTTGTTCTGGAAGTTCGCCGACGCTACCGGATCGTAGGCGTAGTGGCGAAACGGACCGCCGGCCTGGCCGTTGCTGCGGCGCGACCCGTAGGTCATCCAGGCGGACCCGCCGGCTGCGGCCACGGCGGCAACCCCGGCGATCTGTAACAACTGTCTTCTCTTCAACATGCGACTCTCCGAACGGGTGTATGAAACGCTGCCCTACTTCTTCTGCAGATCGTCGCGCTTCTTCAGATACTCATCGCGGCTGATCTCGCCTCGCGCGTAGGCTTCGTCGAGCAGGTCGAGGGCCGACTTTGTGACGGTGCGCGGGTCCGTGCGGCCGAGAAGCACCTTGAGGCCCACGAACAACGCCACGAACGGAACCAGCCAGATGACCAACATCATCAGCCAGCCACCGAACATCCACGCACCATGATCGAATCCGTACATTGCAGTCTCCTTGTGAACGTCAAGCTTTCATGAGATCCGGGCCAGCCTGCAACGATGCTGCGCTGGGCCCGTCTATGCGGTCCGTTACTTCAGGGTCGGGAGCCCCGTGGCGGGCTGCACCCGGTCCTTCGCATCCGCCCGCCGCACACTTTCGCGAGCCACGCTCTCGATCATGATCCGCACATCGCAGCCGACGATCGCGGGGACGATGAGCGGGGGCAAAGGAAAACCGGGGGCGATGTCGGCACGGTACCTGACACGTGTGGCATGGTCGTGCCGTTCGAGCGCCCACTCGCCGGTCTGGCTCGTCAGGTTGCCGCCGACGGATCGAAGGCATCTTCTGTTCAACATGCAGTTTCTCCGTGGGGCGCGATTCCCGCCGCCACGACCACGACTTCGCCCTCGGCAAAGGGCTGCCACGCTCGGTCGTCGAGCGGCACGCTGGCGATCAAGGTCACGGCCTGCATGCCCGGCACTCCCGCCACGCCCTGAGCAAGCGGGGACTGCTCCACCGTGCTGCTCGACTGCGCCAATCGGAACAAGCCCGGCGGCTCGATCCGGCCGCTGGCGGGATGGATGCGTCGATGGCCACGGGCAAACAAGAACTCGGCATCGGCATAGAGGAAGTTTGCCGGCCTCAGGGCGCGCAGATCGGCCGCAAATTGCGTGACCACATCCAAGCGCTGTTCGAGCGAAGGGGGCTTCGCGGTGAGACCCCACAAACCGTGCAGGCGCTCAAGCAGGGCGCAGAAGACATGTTCGGAATCGGTATCGCCGATCGGACGGTAGCGCTCGAACGCCAGCCCGGCCGACGGCGCAATGCCGGGCAGATGGCCGTTGTGGGCGAACACATGGCTGCGCCCGGCCAGCTCGCGCACAAAGGGCTGGGTGTTGGCCAGGCCCACCGTGCCGAGGGTGGCGCGGCGGATGTGCGCGACGGCCAGGGTGGTGGCCGGACCGCTCTGGCCCAGCCAATGCACCAGGGCGCTGTCGCTGGCCGCGATCGGTTCGCGAAACAACGCCACGTCCTTGCCCCGGTAGAACGCCGCGCCCCAGCCGTCGCGGGTGCCACCAGCCGGGCCGCTGTGGCCGGCCAGCGCCTCGAGCGAGACGTTCAGATGCGCCGCATGGCGCGCCGCCAGGGCGAGCAGTTCACACATGGCAGGCACGGCCGGCGCCCCGGAGCAGAGCCGGCCCACCGGCATCGGCCAGACGGGCGATCAAGAGGGCCTTCATTTGCCTGGGGCTTGTTGGCGAATTCGAAGTCGCCCGGCTATGTCAGCGCCGCGCGCACCCGCTCGAGCCGGGCACGAACCTCGGTCGCGACGCGGCCGACCTCGGGGTCGCTGGTCATCTCCATCACCGCCACCGGGTCCATGAAACCGACCACCAGGCGGCCATCGGCCTCCTCGCGCACGACCACATTGCACGGCAGCAGCAGCCCGATGTCGGGCTCGGCCGTCAGCGCACGGTGGGCCAGCGGCGGATTGCAGGCGCCGAGGATGCGGTAAGGCCGGCCGTCAATGTTGAGCTTGGCCTTCATCGTGGCCTGCACATCAATGTCGGTGAGCACGCCGAGGCCTTCGGTCGTCAGCGCTTCAGTTACCGCGGCAACGGCCTCGGCGAAATTTCGACCCTTCAGAACACAATGAAAGCCGTACTTCGAAGGCGCCGGCGCGGAAGAAAGTTGCTGGCGATGGGTCATGGCGATGTCCTCACTGTTTGCCCGAGGCCGGCGGCATGCGCTGCGCCATCATGTCCATCATGGTCTGCATCATCTCCATGTGTTGCGTCATCATCTGGTGACGCTGGGCCATCTCGGGCGGCATGCCTTTCGGTTCGCCCATGCCGGACATGCCCTTCATCATGCCAATGCCGCCCTGCATGGCTTTCATGTGCTCGCCCATCAGCGCCTGGCGCTCATCGGGTGACCTGGCGTTCATCATCTTCGTGTGCATGTCGCGCATGGTCTTCATCTGACCCGCCATCGCGGCCATGCGTTCGGGGCTGGCCATGCTGCTGGCCGGTGCGGAGCCCATCGGCATCGCCGGGGCGGTGGTGCAGGCGATCAAGGTGCCGGCGCTGGTCAAGGCAACGGCAAGGGCCGTGAATCGGGTGAAGGTCATGACAGGCTCCTGAGGGAATGGAAAAATGAGGGCGATGGCGGGGGCGTTGAGAACACCGGCGGCGCGGGTGCCGCTCGACCGCGCCCAGGCCAGTACGCGCAATCGCGCG
>JANPCA010000368.1:0-7484 GCA_031430715.1 Hyphomicrobiales bacterium
GCCGGAGTTCGCATGGCGGCTTGCGGCCGAACACCGGTAGCATGGGTCCGGCGCGGAAACCCGGCATATTCTGTACCCTTCGGCGCACCTGATCTAGCCGGGAAACCGCCACTCCTCTTCGCCCACATCATATTGTGCCATCAGACCCCCTGCTCGCATCACAAGTGAACCAGGACAAAAACCAAGCAGGTATCCCATTATTGGGACGGCTTCTAGGCTCGGTCGAAGAATCCCTCGTCTTCCTCCGAAAGATACTTGCGCGCCCCCTCGGGATCGATGTCGAGGCCGAGACCTGGGGCTGGCAACAGTTCGATCATCGAGTCGGTCACGATCCGTTTTGGCAATCCGACGACAATATCCGGCCACCACGGTTCGGACGCGGTGGGATACTCGAAGGCGATGAAGTTGGCCGGCAAGGTTGCGCACACGTTGATCAGCGCGCCAAGCCCGAGGAGTCCATTGGCAGTGCCGTGCGGGGCCATCATGATTGAGTGCATGTAGGCGTGCTCGGCGACCCATTTGAGTTCGGCGATGCCGCCGATGTCGGCCGGATCAGGGCCGATGACCCGCACGGCTTGCGTCTCGATCAACTCCTTGAAATTGTGGCGTAGGTATATTTGCTCACCGGTATGGATCGGCGTCGAGGTCGAGATCGTCAACTCGCGATAGGCCTGCGGGTTGACCCAGGGCACATAATCCCCGGTCAGCATGTCCTCGAGCCACATGAGGTTGTACTTCTCGACGGCCCGGGCAAAGCGGATCGCGTCATTGAGGAACCAGCCGGGACCGCAATCGAGCGCCAGGCTGACCTTGTCGCCCGAAACCTCTTTCATCGCGGCGACACAGTCGAGCATGTGGGCCATGCCGCGCTCGCTGATCTGCCCCTGGTCCATGGCGCCGTGATAGCCGGCCTTCTTCTGCGTGGTGCCGTAGTGAAACCCGGGGATTGCGTCCTTCATCGGCGAATGGAACGAGATGCCCTGCTTGATCATGAAGAAACCCTCGGGCTGCTCCATCATCCATTTGAGGTCGGCCGCGTAATCCTCGGGCCGTTCGCCAGTCCGCTTTCGCCTACGATTGCCGTTGTAGCAGCGCACCTGATCGCGGACCTTGCCGCCCAGCAGCTTGTAAGCCGGGACGTTCGCGGCCTTGCCGGCGATGTCCCACAGCGCGTGTTCGATGGCGCTGACCGCCGCGCCATAGGGCTTGAAACCGCCGCGCTGCCGAATCTGCAACATGCAGCGCTCAACGTCAGTTGGGTCATGGCCAATCAGCGCGTCGCGGAAGTGCAGTACCCAGGGTTTGAGGTAAGGCTTGGTGAACTCCACTTCGCCGAGGCCATAAATATTCTCGTCCGTCACGATGCGGACGATGGGGTGTTTGCCGATGACGGCGCAGCGGAGATCGACGATCTTCATGGCGCGCTACTCGATCCTATTGTCTTCGAGGTAGTCGCGGTTCATCGCGATCCCGAGGCCTGGCGCGCGGTTCAATTTCAGGCTGCCATTCGAGTTGTCGAGCGGCTTGTCGATGAGGACATCATACTTGTGGAGATTCCACTCCGATGTTTCGAGCTTGTAGAAGTTCGGCACCGTCATCATCACCTGGGCACCCGCGACAACGTTGATCGGCCCGGCAGCGTCGTGCGGCGAGACCGGAATGTAATAGGCCTCGCACAGGGCCGAGATTTTTTTCAACTCGGTGATGCCGCCGGTCCAGGTCACGTCGGGCATGATGTAGTCGGCCAGTTTGCCTTCGAGAATGGGCACGAAATCCCATTTCGTGTGGCCGCGCTCGCCCCACGAAATCGCCGCGCTGACCTTGTCGCGGACTTGGCGCAGCGCGTTGAAACTTTCGGGCGGCACCGGTTCCTCGAACCAGTCGATCTGGCCTGCGTCCTCAAGCGAGCGGCAGAGCCGGATTGCGGTTGGAACATCGAAGCGGCCGTGCGCATCGATGAGGATTTCGATGTCCGGGCCCGCCGTCTCGCGGATCAGTGCTGTCAACTCGGCCGCCTCGCGCTCGTCCTTCTTGGTCATCGAGCCATCGAGGTAGCCATCATGCTGCTCAGCCCCGCCGCGTTGGAAGGGGAAGGGGTCGAACTTGAGCGCCGTGTGCCCGGATTGAACGATATCCCGGATCTCGGCAATGACACCTTCCTTGCTGGTGAACTTGCGCTGGTCGGGGTGGGTGTAGAGGGCGATCTCGTCGCGGACAGCACCACCCAAGAGCTCGTAGATCGGCTGG
Organism: Hyphomicrobiales bacterium; assembly: GCA_031430715.1. Lineage (GTDB taxonomy): Bacteria > Pseudomonadota > Alphaproteobacteria > Rhizobiales > Aestuariivirgaceae > Aestuariivirga. The sequence continues at coordinate 2,248 of JANPCA010000368.1, forward strand.
CCCAACACTTTGCCGCGAATGTCCCACAATGCGATGTCGATGGCACTCACGCATTCGACGGCGGCACCGCGGCTGCCCATGTAAGTAAAGCTGCGGAACAGCTTGTGCCACAGGCGCTCGATATGGGCCGGGTCCTCGCCGATGACGATCGCACCGATCTGTTGCAGCATGGCCCGCAGCCCGCGGTTTGCGAGTTTGGTTGTCGTGGTGATTTCGCCCCAGCCGGTTATGCCATCGTCGGTGGTGACCTCGACGAACAGGAATTCGCCCCAATAGGAACTGCTGGACTGTATCAGCCACGGGGTTACGCCGGTAATCTTCATGTGGGCTCGTGCCTCCTCATAGGTTGGTGTGGTGCTCGCTTTCAACCCGCATGGATGGCGTTGAGGGCGCGCATTTGTTCAAGTATGTGCCGTCCGGACCCTTCGACATGGCGGGCAATGGTTTCAGCCGCCTTGTCGGCGTCTTGTTCCTTGGTGAGGCGGATGAGTTCGCGATGCTCGCGCATCACCGTGGCGCGGCGGGCAAGCGTGAAATCGAAACGGCGGCTGACGGCGCGCAGCACTTCGCGATGCTTCCACCACAACGCGGCAGCGTGCCGGTTGTAGTGGCGCTGGTACATGACGGTATGGAACGCCGTATCCAGTTCACTGTGTCTTTGCGTATCGGCAAAGTTATTTTCCTCGATGAGGCCCTGGAGGCGCTCGAGCTCGGCAATGTCTTCCTCCGTTGCCATGCCGACGAACCAACGGGTCAGAGCCGGCTCGATCAGGACGCCAATCTCGGAAATGTCGCGGACGAAATCCTGGTCGATCGGCCGCACCCGCGCGCCGCGATTGAAAGCAAAGGTGACGAAACCTTCACCCCTGAGGAGTTGCAGCGCCTCGCGAACCGGGTTCGTCGAGGTGCCATGACGCCGGGCAAGATCGGCTGCGACGAGGCGCTCATTGGGTTTCAGCCGGCCCTCGATGATGGCGTCGCGAATGAGATGGTAGACAGATGCACCTTCCCTCGAGGTGCCGATGGGATCGATTCCAGCGGGCGGCCTTGCCTTGAATTCGCCTGTCTCGTCCACTCCCGGCAATCTTTCCACCCCACAAACAACGCAGCCCTTTGCTATTATGTGCGGTTTCCCTAGGATAGTACACTATTCTTTGGAATTGACACGCAATCCCTATTCTGGGAAGGGTGTATGCTATCCGAGGGCCACAATACAAGAAGAACCCGAACCCTGCGGTCATCACAAAAAACCCGCTAGCCGGGTCATGAAGAACGGGAGGACTCCAATGACGAGATTGAATTTCCGCAGCGCTGTTTTGCGCGGTGCAATGGTCTCTGCGATGGCGGTATCGCTGACGGCGTCGCCGCTGCTTGCGGCACCACCTGTCGACCTGACGAAATGGTCGCCGGAATACGTGCGCTCCATCGCGGGCACCGAGGAATTTGACACAACAGAGGCGTGCGGCAAAGTCACCCCGCTCGACTACAAGGGTCGTCTGACGTTCTGGTATCAGGGCGTGTTCGAGGGCGACCCCGACCTGCTACGCCAGTACTACAAGGATTTCTTCGAGACCTTCCGCAAGTCCTATCCGAATATCCAACTCGAGGAACAGGCCCTCACCTATAATGACCTGCTCGATAAGTTCCGCACTGCACTTCTTGGCAATGCCGCGCCGATGGCGGTCCGCCTGCAGATCCTGGGCGGCACCGAGTTTGCCGCGAAAGGCTATCTCGAACCATTGAAGCCCGAGGATGTCGGATATTCGGCCGAGGATTTCTGGCCCGGCGCCATGAAGGCCGTGACCTGGGACGGCGTGACCTACGGCATCCCCACCAACAACGAGACGATGGCGCTCATCTGGAACGCCGATATCTTCAAGCGGGCCGGGCTCGATGCCGACAAGCCGCCGGCAACCTGGGACGATGTCGTCACCTATTCCAAGCAGATCCACGACAAGCTTGGGATCGCCGGTTACGGCCTCGTCGCCCGCAAGAACGCCGGCAACACGCCCTACCGCTTCATGCCCCAGCTCTGGGGTTTCGGCGGCGGCATATTTGACGAAGCCGATGCGAGCCCGAAATTAAACGAGATCCGGCTGAACAGCGACGCCAGCAAGCGGGCGCTTCAGGCGTCATACGACATGTATGTCCGCGACAAGTCGGTGCCGGTCTCGGCCCTCACCAACCAGCAGGCGGATAATCAGCCACTGTTCGTTGCTGGCCAGCTGGGCATGATGATCTCGCACCCTTCAGACTACAACGTCATGAAGGACCTGCAGAAGAAAGCCACGGGTGCTGACAAGGACAAGGCGCAGTCCGTCATCGACAACATGCGCTATGGTCTGATCCCCACCGGCCCCGATGGCAGGCGGGCGGTGGTGTTCGGCGGCTCCAACATCCATATCCTGAAGCCCGAATATGTCGAGGGCGGCAAGGTGGACGAACTGGCTGCCAAGGCGATCGTCTGCTTCTGGTCGAGCCCCGAGTGGTCGCTGAAGATGGCCTATGCCGGGTCCAATCCCGGCAACCTCAATGGCTTCAAGACCAAGTGGATGAAAACCCGCCTGGACGACATCAAGTTCCTCGATGTCACGACCTCGATGCTGCCCTACGGCATTCCGTTCCCGGCCCTGCCGCAGGCGCCTGAGATCATGAACATCATCGTCCCGGATATGCTGCAGAACGCCTTGACCGGCGCCATGACGGTTGACCAGGCGGCCGAAGACGCGGCCAAGAAGGTCAAGGACCTGATGGGCGGCGGCGGGCTCTAGGCTTCGCGCTGATCGCGAATTTGGCCGGCAGCTCTCTCGGCTGCCGGTCCACACGGAGCACCAACACAAGGGCTTGCCCACGATGACCATGGTGACAGGCGAGGCAGACACGGCCCGCCAATCGCGCGCGGTGCGTTCCGGCTTGCTCCGGCAGATGTGGATCAGCCGGACTGACTATCTCTACGTGCTGCCCGCCATCGTGGTGATGCTCATCGTCATCGCCTATCCGATCTATTACACGGTCGATCTTTCATTCTTCAAAACGCCGCCCGGGCTGCAGTTGAAGGACAAGAGCTTCGTCGGCGTGGACAACTACATAGCCATCCTCACCAGCGATGTGTTCTGGCGTGTCACGCTCAACACGGTGATCTGGACGCTGGCCTCCACCACGATTGCATTCGTGCTGGGCTTTGCCCTGGCGCTGGCACTGCACCGCGACTTTTTCGGGCGCGGCATGCTGCGCGCCATCTTCATCATCCCGTGGGTCATCAGTGCCGTCGCCGCGTCCTATATCTGGAAATGGATTTACCATTCGGATTTCGGCATTATCGGCGCGATGCTCGTGCAGATGGGCTTAACCGACCGGCCACCAAACTTCATCGACAGCGTCGGCACTGTCCTGCCGTCGTTGATCGTCGTCAACATCTGGCGCGAGTTTCCGTTTGCCATGATCATGTTGATGGCTGGGCTGCAAACCGTTCCCGAGCAGCTCCTGCGGGCCGCACAGGTCGATGGCGCAAACACCTGGCAACGTTTCTGGCACGTCACATTTCCGCATCTGCGCGGGGTTTCCACGGTTACGATCCTGCTGTTGGCGGTCGCCAACTTCAATTCCTTCATTATTCCCTGGATCATGACGGGCGGTGGTCCCTCCAACGCCTCGCACATCTGGATCACACATATTTACGAGCTCGCCTTCGGGCGCCAGCGCTGGGGCGTGGCATCGGCCTATTCCGTGCTCCTGTTCTTCATCCTGATGACGCTGGGCTATTTCTACGTGCGTGCGCTCAGCAGCAACGAACGGCGGGAGCCTGGAGCATGACGCCGCAAAAAACCGTCTCGACGCCCCGCCGCAGGCGGCTGGATGGCTGGCGCTGGGGTGGGCGTTTGTTCCTGCTGTTCATGCTCCTCTACACCGCCGTTCCCATGGCCTGGATGATGGTGACATCGATCAAGTCGGGTTTCGCGGCCATGGCGTTTCCGCCGGAGTGGTGGCCGGACGAGCCAACGCTGGCGAGCTACAAGAATCTGCTCGATCCCCAGAACAGCGTCGGCAAGGACTTTCTGCGTTTCTTTTGGAACAGCTTGCTGGTTTCGACCATGACCACCATCCTCTCCGTACTGGTCGCGGTGCCAGCCGCATACGCTTTCTCTCGTTTCAGTTTTCCGGGACGGCGATTCCTGTATTTCTCGGTGCTGTTGCGAAACATGTTTCCGGCGGTGATCTTTCTCGTTCCCCTGTTTATCCTGATGCGCTTTCTGGGCCTGGTGAACACGCACGGCTCGCTGGTCCTCACCTACCTGACCTTCGGCCTGCCGCTCGCCATCTGGCTGCTTAAAGGTTTTTACGACAACATCCCGATCCAGCTTGACCAGGCGGCGCGCATTGACGGTGCGACGCGGTTCCAGGCGTTCTTCTACATCGTCATGCCGCTCTCGGTGCCGGGAATCATCGCCACCGCGATCTATTCGTTCATCGGCGCGTGGAATGAATATATCTACGCCTACACGTTTCTTTCGAAGAACGATCAACTGACCTTGCCGGTTGGCGTCCAGCGGTTCTTCTCGGAAAACACCACCGATTTTCCGGGGCTGATGGCCGCGAGTTTCATAATGAGCGTGCCCGTCGTGGTGCTGTTCCTCGTCCTGCAGAAATATTTTGTACGCGCGCTCACAGAAGGCGCGGTCAAGCACTAGGGGAGTTGCCGATGGCCCACGTGGTCCTCAAAGATCTCGTCAAGACCTACGGCAACTTCAAGGCCGTCAACAACGTGTCGCTGACCGTCAACGACGGTGAGTTCGTAGCCCTTGTCGGCCCATCGGGATGCGGCAAGACGACGACCCTCAATCTGGTGGCCGGGCTCATTCCGATCACCAGCGGCGACATCACCATTGGTGACCGCCTGGTCAATGACCTCGATCCCAAGGACCGCGACATCGCCATGGTGTTCCAGAACTATGCGCTTTACCCCAACAAGACGGTTTACAAGAATCTCGCCTTCCCACTGCAGATGCGCCGGTTGCCCCCGTCCGAAATTGACCAGAAGGTGCGCAAGGCGGCGCAAATGCTTGACATGGTCCACCTTCTCGAGCGCCTGCCGCGAGAACTGTCCGGCGGCCAGCAACAGCGTGTCGCACTTGGCCGGGCACTGGTCCGCGATCCGGCCGTCTTTCTGATGGACGAACCACTCTCCAACCTCGACGCACAGCTGCGCGTACGCACGCGCGCCGAGATCCTGCGTGAGA